>NZ_JBFTQY010000023.1:0-83737 GCF_056399245.1 Rhizobium sp. 01N447_2 | reverse complement strand
CGCAGGAATATTATTGAACGCACCTTCTGCCGCCTGAAGGATTGGAGGCGCATCGCAACACGATACGACAAGCTTATGATCAACTTCGAGGCAACTTGCTACATCGCTGCTCTCGTCATTTGGTGGGCATGATTGAGTCTGGAGCCTAGAGCATGTCGCGCAAAAGTGGGCAGCGGTTTTGGGATAACGACATGCGGAAAACAAAGACCTAAAGCGCGAGGAGCGAATCTGCGCTGTTCGGTAGCAACTGCCAGCTGACGTTTACTCGATCGAAGGGTATTCCGGATCCGATCACGGAGTGCTAGAAGTTGTGCGAGCGTCGGGGGGCACGACATGTCCAATTTACTGCTGAGAGAACTTTCTTTAGTAGGACACCGCTGCCCTATCATCACGGCGGACCATCGGGATTATGAGCGCTATCGCAAAGTATGGAACGGTGTCGCCGATCGACGGCCTGCTGCGATCGTCCGCCCGCAAAGTGTAGATGATGTCCGCAAGGTCGTGCATGCAGCGGCGGCATCTCACGCCCTGCTTGCGGTGCGCGGCGGCGGCCACAGCCTTCCGGGATTCTCGACCTGCGATGGGGGACTTGTTCTCGATCTATCGGACCTAACTGCCATTGCCATCGATCGAGATACGCACACGATCGAGGTCGGCGGCGGGGCACTACTTGGCGATCTCGATCGCGCGACAGTTCCCGAGGGTTTCGTGGTACCGGCAGGCGTGATTTCGCATACGGGTGTGGCAGGTCTGACCCTGGGTGGCGGCATGGGATGGGCCAGCAGGAGATAYGGCCTTACCATCGACAGCTTGCTGGGCGCGGAGATCGTGACCGCGGCTGGCGACATCGTTTGGGCAAGCGCAACGTCTGAACCTGAACTCTTCTGGGGCATCCGCGGCGGCGGCGGCAACTTCGGCGTAGTCACCCGATTTAAGTTCGGGATGCATCCGCTTGGTTCCATCGTAGTCGGCCAATGGAGCTATCCTGCGGCCAACATGAGGCAAGCCCTGCAGACGCTGCGCGACCGCGCGCATGGCCAACCGCGCGACTTTACGCTCAACTTCACCGCGACAGCCACGGGTCTCAGCGTGACAGCGGTTTGGTCAGGCGATGCTGCCCTCACTCACTCGGTTCTGTCGCCGTTCGGGGCGCTTGCCGATGGCGGCATAGGAAGCGTCGACAAGCTGCCCTATCTCAGCCTGCAGAGCCGGAACGACGAGCACTTCGCATGGTCACGACGATATTATTGCAAGGGAGGATTCTGGTCGGAAATCACCGATGAAGTCATAGACGCGATCATGCTGGCAATCGCCGATGCGCCAACGCCAGATTCCGAAATTAACCTGTTGCAGCTTGGCGGAGCGGTCTCCGATGTACCGGACGAGGCAACTGCGTATACGGGAAGAGGTGCAAGCTACTACTGGATTGCAGAGCCGGTCTGGGACGTCGCTGCCGATGACGACCGATGCATTGCTTGGGGACGGATCACGGGCAAATCGCTTTCGAAGCTCTCGATGGCCGGGAACTACGTCAACGAGCAGGCTGATGCCGGGACGGTCGTAGCTTTAGATGCGTATGGCCCGAAGAAGTACCAGCGGCTTGCGAGCCTGAAGACACGGTTCGATCCGCACAATATGTTCCGTCTCAATCAGAACATCGCGCCGCTGGCTTGAGTCCTATCCGGAAGGGTGCGAGGCCGGCCCAGGCTGCCCGGAACCCGACGTCAGGTTTTTCAACAGAACAAAGTTGGTGGCAGTTGCTGCCGAATAGCGCGAATCTGAAAGATCGCGCCGCGCTTTAGGATCCTCCCTCCGGCATCAGCGGGAAGCCGATCGAAACGATGAGGCCGGGATGATTGTCCGCCATGGTGATCTCAGCCGAGTGCAGGTCTGCAATCGCCTTGACGAGGCTGAGCCCGAGGCCGCTTCCCGGCGTCGCGCGGCTCTTGTCGAGCCGGTAGAGGCGCCGGAAAACCTTGTCCCTCTCGTCGGCGGGAATGCCGGGGCCGCTATCGGCGACCGAGACGATGGCGCGGCCGTCCTGGCGGCGGAGCGAAACCGTGATGCCGGTTCCGGCCGGGCAGTGGTTGATCGCGTTCTCCACCAGGTTGGCGATCATCTGCGTCAGCAGATCGCGGTCGCCCCGGATGAGCGCCGGACAGCGTTCCGCGATCGTCAACGCCATCTGCGCGTCTTCGGCGACATCGACATAGACCTCGGAAATCACCGCAAGCACGGCGTCGATATCGGTCGCCTGGAAACGCTCCTTGCGGGCGCCGGCCTCGATCTGGGAAATGCGCAGCAGCGCCTCGAAGGTGGCGTTGATCCGGTCACTCTCGTGTCTCGCTTCGTCAAGCAGCGCCGACACATCCGCCTGCTGGTCGTTTCCGGCCACCGCCGCATCCAGCGTCAGGCGCAGCCTGTTCAGAGGCGTCTTCAGATCGTGGGCGATATCGGCGCTCACCTGCCGCATGCTCTCGACCAATCTCTGCAGCCGCTCCAGCGCCGCGTTGATCTGGATCGCCACCGTATCGAGGTCGTCGCCGTTGCCGGTGATGGCTATGCGGGCGTCGAGCGCGCCGAGGGAGACATCGTTCATGGTGTGGGCGACCCTGTCCAGCCGCGCCTGGGCGCGGACGGCGAGAAAGACGCCGCCGCCGATCGCGGTCGCGACGACGATCGCGGCGGCCCATTCGAAGCTCACCAGCACGATCCGCAGCATCTCGTCGACATCGTTGAAATTTTCCGCCACCACCAGGCTGTAGGGGCCGATGGTCGAGACCTGCATCCGGTAGCGTTCATGCCCCTTCAACCCGACATCCCTAGAGGTGACGGTATAGACGCCGTTCGGGATACGGGGTGCGGCGAAATTGCCGGCAAGTTTGCGCCCGCCTGCATCCGTCAGCGAATAAAGCCCGTCGGAGGTCGATTGGAAGCTCGCATAATTGTTCAGCGTGTTGATCAGATCCTGGGTGTCATTGGGCTCGTAGGTCGAGACGATCAACGAATTCATCTCGCCCAGCGACTGTTCGAGATCGCGCACGAGGCCGAGGCGCAGCATGTGATAGATGATCGCGCCGCTGAAGATGAAGGCGACGACGAAGAGCACGCCGAAGGTGACGGCAAGCCGGAACGGCGTGCTCCTGCGCAGGCTAGAGCATGATGCCGAAAAGTGTGCGCGGTTTTCGGACGACATCATGCTCTCACTCTTTCCGGGCATGATGCCGAAAAGTGTGCGCGGTTTTCGGACGACATCATGCTCTTACTCTTTAAATTGCGAACAGGATTTGAGATTTTCCTGTTCTAGCGAGGCGCATGCAGGCTGTATCCGGTGTTGCGGACCGTGTGCAGAAGCTGGATCTGGAACGGCTTGTCGACCTTGGCCCTGAGACGGCTGATATGGGTCTCGACGACGCTGGTCTTCGGATCGAAGTGGAAATCCCAGACCCGCTCCAGCAGCATCGTCTTGGTGATGACCCGGCCTTCGCCGCGCATCAGCACCTCGAGCAGGGTGAATTCGCGCGGCTGCAGCTCGATCACCTGGCGGGCGCGGCGAGCCTCCCGCCGGATCAGATCGAGCTCGAGATCGGCAACCTTCAACACCGTTCGCTGCTCCTGCACCGGCGGCCGCCGGCCAAGCGCATTGACGCGCGCCATCAGCTCGGAGAAGGCAAAGGGTTTGACGAGATAATCGTCGCCGCCCGCTTCCAGCCCCTCGACCCGATCGTCGACGCCGCCGATCGATGTCAGGAACAGCGCCGATGTGCCGACCTTGGCAGCCCTCAGTGAACGCACGATCGCCAGGCCATCGAGACCCGGCAGCATGCGATCGACGACGATGACGTCATAGGCTTCGCGCTGCGCCTGAAACAGCCCATCGCGGCCGTCGCCGAACACGTCACAGACATGCCCGGCCTCGGAGAAGCCCTTGGCGATATAATCGGATGTTTTCCGGTCGTCTTCGATAAGCAGGATTCGCATCAGCCCGATCGTTCCCGGCATGCCTGGATGGCGAGATTTAGCCGAGGGGACGGCGTGGCCACAACTTACGGATTGGTAAGGTGATGGGTGGGGGAGCGRCTTTCCGCCGCAACCGGGCGCCAGGAGTTTCCCGCCGTTCCTTGGAAAGAAGTGATACGTTAGAGTCTGACTAGAAATGCGTGCGGTATTTCACGTTCGTATCGATCTCCTTGTGAGGCGGCGGATATGAGCGACGAATATCCAGGCCACGGCGCTTTCGATGGTGGCTGTCGAGGAGAGACATCTTGATTTGCCCTGCTTGCACGATTGCTACGCCCCACTCCAGCATCCGGGACCCAAACGCATGACCAAAGCGCGCGCCGTGCCCATGCCTGGCAACAGCGTGCTTGCGCCGCTTTACGCCGGCGCGGACCTTTTAGACGCGTTTGCAATTCGACTGCCGGCGGGGGCAAGCGATGATCTGGAGGTGTTGGCACGCGCCGGCTTCGAGCGACCGGCGGGGTGGATTCGTGCGCTCACTCGTATCCGCGATGTGGTGATGGCGACAGTCGGCATCAAATCGTCGCGCGCCATCGGTCTTGCCGCAGCGGGGCGTGGGCCGGTCATCGGCTACTTCCCGCTGCTGTCAAAGAGCGCGACGGAGTTGGTCGTGGGTGAGGATGACGCGCATCTCGACTTCCGCGTCACGATCCAACTTCGCACCGATGCAGCAAATGGGCGCGAGTTGGTCGTGGGTACGGTGGTGCATTGCCATAATCGACTGGGGCGTATCTATCTTGCGATGATAGCACCGTTTCATCGCGCGATTGCGCGGGCGAATTTGGAACAGGCAGCAAGAGCAATGAAGATTTAAGCATGCTTTGGCGGCCGCGACTGGCTGCAGTCGGCCACTAGCCAACAGAATGCTTCAATCTAACCCGGAAAGGCTCTACCCGTGAGGCCATCCCGCCCCGGCTGTCTCGACCTCGACGGACAAGAGCTGGCCAGTTCCGCCCATCTGGTCCATCTTGTCCATCCCGAACCATCTGGCGGCAGTTATGTATAGGGTGGTTCGATCAGGTCCACCCAGCATGCAGGCGAATGCGCCGCGATCGAGCTTCACTTCATCGAGGAGTTCGCCGCCTTCACGAACCCTGCGGCAGTAGGCATTGGGTACGTCGGCGTACCAGATCGCGCCTTCAGCGTCGAAGCATATGCCATCGGGCGGCCCGGGAAGATCGGCCCAAACTCTGCGACGGGAAAGTTGTCCGTCGGCGGCGACATCAAACGATGTCAGCCGTCTCGCCCAGCTTTCGGCGCAAACCAGTGTGCGCCCGTCCGGAGAGAGAGCCATTCCGTTCGGAAACTGAAAGCCTTCCGCTTGTGTTTCGACCGTCCCGTCTGGATGTATCAGCAGGATCGCGGGGCCGTTGACGTAGATCCGGCCGTGCGGATCGATCACGATCTCGTTCCAGCCATTCGCTCCCAACTCGGCGAACTCTTCCAGTCCGGACCCGTTGAACCGCAGCAAATGCGATGCCCTGGACGCGACGACGTACATGTCGCCCTGTGGTCCGAAGTCGAATGACAGGGGCGGGGCTTTCGCGGTTGTCGCCACTCTGACAGTTCCGTGCTCGCTCAAGGCGAGGATTTCGCCGCTTGTCCAATCTGCGAACCACAGCTCGCCGTCATGCCATCGTGGGCATTCGACCAGCCCCCGGTCTTCCAAACGAACCTTTGCCCTGTGCATTTCCGCCTCCTGTCGTTCTGCGCCTTGGCCCGTCGAATGGAGCCACCTTGTAAAGACGAACAAGCAAAGCCAATTCCGACACGTGTCTCGCGAAAAGGGCAATCACGGACGTATCTCCCGTACTCTCTGCTGTGTAGCGGGAGCTGTCACACCAGATCTGGCGGACGCCTTGCAGGACACGAATGTTCGTATTCCTCAAGGCATTTCCTCGCCCTTATGCCATGATCCCAACTGCAACGCGCCGCTTAAAAAGGCGGAGCTTTGCAGCAAAGTTGAATGTTGCGCAGCAGGTTCGTAACGGTGCATGATTCTTGCGGCGGTATCACGCTAAGGAAATTCTGGCCTAAATACGGAGCTAAAGAGATGAAGATTCAGGGCCAGAGTGAGCTGTCTGGTATCGGTGAAATCCGAGCCCAGCTCGGCGGCTGGCCCATATCGACGGCAGGCATGTCGTCTACCTCTCGCGGCCTGCACTTTGATGTGAGAGACGGGAGCCACGGCGTCGAACTGGTTGTGCCTGGGTGTGATCATCATGCAGTGTTGGTGGCGCTGGGATCATCAAGGCAATTCCGCTTTCAAACGCACATAGCGTCCCGCGAGGTATCTTGCAGAGCAGGGGATCTGATTGTCGTCCCGGCCGGTAGCCCAGCACGGCTTGGAGGCGCTATCCCGCCGATGCTTCGGATCGGTATCGACCCGGAGCAACTCAGTGATGGCTCCCGGTTGCGTGAGCCCCTCCGCGGCAGGGATGATCAGACGGGTTCCATCCTTCACGCCAACGATTTGTTTGCACTGTACATCGGCGGCGCGATCCTCGAGGAGATGCGCAAGCCGGATTTTGAATGGCGGATGCCTCTGTTGCGTCACCTTGCGGAAGCGCTAACCGTGCATTTCGTGACAATGTATGGTGTTTACACCGTCTCCGATCACACCGGCGAAATCAGCGACAGAGAAGCCATCCGACGGGTAATCGAGCATCTTGGGCGGACAACACACGACTTTCCTGACCTCGCCTCGCTCGCCAAGCGGACCGGTCTCAGCCGCTTTCACTTCATCCGGGTTTTCAAAGCTGAGATTGGCATGACTCCTGCGCGATACGTGGAGCAATGCAGAATTGAGCAAGCGAAGTCATTGATCGAGACAGCCGAAATATCGTTGGCCGATATTGCCGATAAGCTTGGGTTTGTCGATCAAAGCCACCTGACCCGACGTTTCAAAAAGGTCGTAGGGAGCACCCCTGCTGCATACGCACGCGCACAGGGCCGCCGGCATTTGTCAGAGACATAACAATAATGTACAAATAAAGCAATAAATTACCATACATGCGAGAAAGCTTCGATACACATCGAGCGAAAAAACAGATTTTTCGTCCTATTGTCTTAACTTAAGCAATAACATCCCATATAAAGCAATAAAATGCCATGACCTCATCTCCGAAGTGGTTCATATGTATTGCCAACGGACGACATCAAGGCAGGAGATATAAACGTGAATATTAAAAACGTTATTCTTGTGCACGGATATTTCCTCGACGGTAATTCTTGGAATAAAGTTATACCATTACTATCCGAGCAGAGCATTGATGCGATCGCCGTTCAGATTTCATTGAGTTCTCTCTCTGATGACGTGGCAATTGTTCATCGCGCCATTGAAATGCAGGACGGTCCGGTCATCCTCGTCGGACAGTCTTATGGTGGCGCGGTCATTACCGAGGCGGGCAACCACACCCGAGTTGCGGGCCTCGTCTACATCGCCGGCGCTGCGCCAGACAGTGGCCAGTCCGTCGACGACTGGTGGAGCGGTTATGCGACTGCGGCTGTTGTGAACGAACTGAGGCCCTGGGGCGACGCGCATGTTACGCTCACCCGCGACGGGGTGCGCAAATACCTGGGCCAGGATCTTCCGACCGCAGAAGCCGATATTGTCTACGCCACTCAGGGACCGCTTGGAACACGCAGTACATTAGAGAAGATCTCAAAAAGCGCGTGGCACACCAAGCCCTCTTGGTACATGGTCACAACGCTCGACCACACCGTTCCGCCCGCGGTACAGCAGGACTCCGCCGAACGTATGGGTGCCGAGATCATGGTTGTTCAGGCAAGCCACTTGCCTATGCTTTCACAGCCGAAAGTCGTTGCCGAGTTCATCGCCAACGCCGCCGCGTCTTTTGACTGATAATTCGGTCCCAAGCCGAAGCATCATTCGAAACAACATATTCCGGAACGACCTCGCCACAACGGCGAAACGACGACCCATTCTTTAGCGGACTGTGTCTGTTCGACCAAGTTCGACCTGGCGCACATCGCCTGGTCACAAAAGCTTCGAAAGAAGCCGTTGGCTCGCTTGCCCCCCGACGGAATTATTTACCCAACCCAAGAAGGAACTGGATCATGTCTACATCACCGAAACCCACCATCGTTTTTTGCCACGGCATTTGGGCCGACGGCTCATGCTTCAGCAAAGTCATCCCTGCACTGCAGGCGGACGGGCACGAAGTCATCGCCGTCCAGTACGGCCTGGACTCCTACGAGGAGGACGTGGCTACGGTTAAGCGGACGCTCAATCGTGTCGGCAGCCCCGTCATCCTCGTTGGGCATTCCTACGGCGGCGCAACGATCACGGCCGCGGGCATCGACGAGCGCGTCATTGGTCTGGTTTACATCGCCGCGGTCGCCCCGGATGTCGGCGAGACCGTGCAGGATCAGCTCAACAAGTATCCTTCAGACATCTTCAACCATGTCGAGGCGGCGGACGGTCGGGCCTGGATGCTGCCGAGCGGAACCAAGTTCTTCGCTGGAGACCTCTCGGAGGAAGAGCAGAAGCTTGTATGGGCCACGCACTATGCGCCGGTTGCCGATCTGTTCGACCAGCAAAAGCTCGGTGCCGACGCGATCGCGTGGAAGTCCAAGCCAAGCTGGTACGTCTTGGCGACGCAGGACCACACGGTGCACCCCGATCTTCAGCGCTGGGTTTCCAAGCGTATGAACGCGACGGTGACGGAGGTGGAAAGCAGCCACGTGCCGATGCTCTCTCAACCCGACGTGGTCATCGATGTCATCCGCAAGGCAGCGGCGGCCGTCCAGCGTCGCTGATATATCGTGGAAATTGCATCTGAAGAGACCGTCATGAGGCGGTCTCTTCGTTATTGGCAGATGCACCGATCAGCGCGTCCTGCCGGCACGTCGTGCGGGTGACGGATGCGGCCCCGGCGATGTCAGTGACTTCACGGAATACGGGCGATGACCTTGATCTCGAAGTCGAAGCCGGCGAGCCAGTTGACGCCGATGGCCGTCCAATTCGGGTAGGGTGGCTTGCTGAAAATCTCCTGCTTGACCGCCATGATCGTTCCGAACTGGTTTTCGGGGTCGGTGTGGAAGCTGGTGACATCGACTATATCATCCAGCGTGCACCCGGCGGCACTCAGCGTGGCCTTCAGGTTTTCAAAGGCGAGCCGGACCTGGCTTTCGAAATCGGGTTCGGGTGTTCCATCCGGACGGCTGCCGACCTGTCCGGACACAAACAGCAGATCGCCGGATCGGATCGCGGCGGAATAGCCATGCTTCTCGTAAAGAGCGTGCCGGTTGGCGGGAAAGATTGCTTCGCGTTGGGTCATTCTGATCTCTCTTCATTGTTGACAACGACCGATGAGCGCGGCGTGACGCTTCACATCTCGCGCCAAATTTGGTATACGGTTCGTATGTGAAATATGCGGGCGTACGCATCGTATGTCAAGTCCATATACGCTTCGTATATGAAATTGAGAGATGGAATGGTCAAGAAGCGCAGCGAAACGATGCAGGAAAACCGCGTCAAATTGATCGCGGCGGCACGAAAGGCTTTTGCGGAAAAGGGGTACTCCGCAGCGTCGATGGATGAACTGACGGCCGACGTCGGTCTGACACGGGGCGCGCTTTACCACAACTTCCAGGACAAGCGCGGGCTGCTGGCGGCGGTGGTCGATCAGATCGACACTGAGATGGCGGTGCGCGCTCAGGAGATCGGCGCGCGTGCGGGAAGCGATTGGCAGGGCCTGCTTGCCGAGGGGGCGGCCTATATCGAGATGGCGCTCAATCCGGAAGTCCAGCGCATCGTCCTGCTCGACGGACCGGCGGTGCTGGGGGATCCCTCGCAGTGGCCGAGCCAGAACAATTGTCTGCAGGTGACCAAGAGCACGGTGGAGCGCCTGATCGCCCAAGGCATCCTCAAGCCGCTTGACCCGGAGGCGGCGGCCCGGTTGCTGAGCGGCGCGGCTCTCAATGCGGCTCTCTGGATCGCCGCCAGCGAAGATCCGCAGAGCGTGCTGCCAAAGGCGGTCGAGGCTTTCCATGCCTTGGCGGCAGGTCTGCTGGTGGAGCGTTTGTGATCGACCAAGGGCCAAAGTCGAGCGAAGGGACGTTCACCGCAGTAACGGCGAAAGTGGCTCCTTCTCCTTCACGCGCTGTTCGAAGCGAGAGAAGGGAAGCGGCACGGGCTCGATCGGTGGTCGTCAGTTTACCTTCGCCATTGGATGATGAGGGGGGGATGATGATGGGGGGATGATGATGGGGCGATGGGTCTGCTTTCGACCCAGAGCAGTCGGTCGGACCAATCCACTGCAACGACCGGCAAGCCTCAGAACTTTGCTTCCGTCAAGATCGCCTTCGTTGCAGTCTGAGTGGAGCATAACAATACTGGCTTTGCGCTTGCACTCAGTTTCCCTCTTTCAGCGGTCTCGCCATTGGCGGCCCTGGTTCGCGTCAGAGCCGCCAATAGCTCAACTCAGTTCAACTGTACGGTCAGCTTGTCGATGGTTCCGGTGAATTCGAACGGAACCCGATAGTCCTTGTCCTCGACGCCGGTGCGCGTATCCAAGCCGACATCGAATGTCTCGTCCCACGGCATCAAGGCAGGGACTGTATGCGGGATTTTCTGGCTGGCAACCTCCTCGCCGTCCACCGTCAGAACGCCGCTTCCACCCTTGGCCATGCCTGGTCCGTCCGACTTAAAGTCGAACACGATGGTGTGCTTGCCCGGCGCCAGCACGTCGGAGCCCTCCCACCGGAACCGCTCCATATCCATGAAATTGTAGAGAAACACCGGCTTGCCTTTGAGCAAATAGAGGCCGTAGCCGGCAAATTTGCCACCCGTGGTGACGATCATGCCCTCGGTGCCATCTGCCGGAACTTCGATCTCCGCGGTGATGGTGTAGGACTTGTTCACGATGTTCGGGGCGTTACTGCCAGGCAGACCGGAGATGACGCCCGAATAGCTGAACACGTTCCGCCCGGCGGTCGCACTTGGCCGGGGTGTCACAAGGCGCTCCAGGATAGAGTTGTCGAGCGGGAACACGCCGTATTTCGCGGCTTCCAGCAGGAATAGCTCCTGCATTTCGTTCAGCTTGTCGGGATTGACCGCCGCGAGGTCGTTAGCCTGGGAGAAGTCCTCGGCGAGATTATAGAGCTCCCATTTATAGCCGTTGACGACTTCCGGCATCGCGGACTGCCCCATCAGCCAGGGCGCGGCTGGTGGGGTTGTGCATGCATACCAGCCCCCGTGGTAGATGCCTCGGTTGCCGAACATTTCGAAGTACTGCGTMTGTCGAGCGGAAGGAGCTTCGGCGTTAGCCTTGTCCCAGGTATAGGCCATGCTCACCCCTTCGATCGGCTTCTGGGCAACACCATTGACCATCATCGGCGCCGGAATGCCCGCGGCTTCGAGGATCGTCGGCACGATGTCGATGACATGGTGGAACTGGTTGCGGACGCCGCCGGCATCCTTGATGCGGGCCGGCCACGACATCGCCATGCCCTGCCGCGTGCCGCCGAAATGCGAGGCGACCTGCTTGGTCCATTTGAACGGCGTGTCGAAAGCCCATGACCAGGCCACCGACATATGCGGGTAGGTCTGGTCGGAACCCCACGCGTCATAGAACTTCATCTGCTCGGCAACCGGAATTGTTAGGCCCTCGATGGTGATCAGTTCACTCGGCGTGCCGAGCGTGCTCCCTTCCGCGCTCGTGCCATTGTCGCCCTCGATGTAGATGATGAGGGTGTTGTCGAGTTTGCCGACGTCCTCCACCGCCTGGATCACCCGACCGATCTCGTTGTCGGAGTAGGCCACGTAGGCGGCGAATACCTCGGCTTGCCGGGCGAAGAGCTTCTTGCTCTCGGGGTCGAGCGTTTCCCATTTCGGCAGGTCGTCCGGCCAGGCGGTCAGCAGCGTATTCTGCGGGATGACGCCGAGACGCTTCTGGTTGGCGAATATCTCGTCACGCATGGCGTTCCAGCCGTTGTCAAACTTGCCCTTGAACTTCTCAATCCATTCGGGCGTCGGATGATGCGGTGCATGCGTGGCGCCGGGAACATAGTAGACAAAAAACGGCTTGTCGGGCGCTGACGCGTTCAACTGCTTGATGTGGTTGATCGCGTTGTCGGCCTCATCGGTGATCAGGTTGTAGCTGGGCTTGTCAACCCAGGGGAAAATCTGCGTGTGGTCCTGGAAGAGATAGGGCTGCCACTGGTTGGTGTCGCCACCCATGAAGCCATAAAAATAGTCGAAACCCATGCCGGACGGCCATTGGTCGAAAGGCCCGGAGCTGCTGTACTGGAAAGACGGCGTGTTGTGGTTCTTGCCGAACCACGACGTGGCGTAGCCGTTCTGCTTCAGAATGTTGCCGATCGTAGCGTTCTCGACGCCGAGGACCGAATCATAGCCCGGATAGCCCGTGGCTTGCTCGGAAATAACACCGAAGCCGCTCGAATGATGATTGCGTCCGGTAATCAGCGCTGCCCGTGTCGGCGAGCAGAGCGCCGTGGAGTTGAACTGCGTGTAGCGCAGTCCCGACTGCGCGATCCGGTCGAGCGCCGGTGTCGGTATGACGCCGCCGAAAGTGCCTGAGACTCCATACCCGGCATCGTCGGTCATGATCAGGAGGATGTTCGGCGCGCCCTTGGGCGGCACGATTTGCGGCGGCCAATAGGGCTTCGAGTCCTTGGCGCTGAGATTGATCTCACCGCCGAATGCCTCCGGCGGATTGGGAAGGTACCTCCCGTCGATGGTCGTCGTGGCGCTGGGCGAGCCCGGGGTGCCGGTGACGGTCTGCGCGTGGATTGGCGCAATGTAGAATCCGGTTGAGATCAGAAATGACGTTAGCAACAACGTGCGAGATTTCATCACAAGCCTCCTGCGCTTCCCATTGATGTGGTTGGATCTTTAGGCGTGTTGTCCCCTGCAGATGTCTTGGTTATTTCCGCGCTGCGCCGTGACAAAACGGGCGGCTCCGTCCCCGCGCGGTTGGTCCCTCAGTACAAGACAGCTCGCCGATAGGTGCAGCGCGCGACGCCGGCATAGGAAACCGCGGCGAGAACCGGCGCACCCAATAGAAGTCTCCGCCTGGAAGTCGTGGTCGGTGCTGCTTGTTGAAAATCCAAGTCAAAGGTCTTGCTCCAAGGTGACGCTACGGCATCGCGCTCTCGCAAGGAAGGTAGTTTACTGTATCCTACGGGCAGAATTTGAACGTCGGATGGCCGATTTGATCCCAGATGCTGAGGCACGGAAAAGATAGAGAAGATTGCACCACTGAAGGAAACCGGTTTGTCTCGAACGCGCGGCTTCGCAGCGTAGGGCGCAGGCATGGCAATCGAGGACGCCGCGATGCGGAGCCGCTGCCTTCAAGAAACCGGCAGAGTTTTGCGGCGAGGATCCTCGAACGCTTTCCGGAAAGACCGGAGTGTCGCAAAAGTCGGGAGTTGCGCGACAACGGAAAAGCCATCGCGAAATAGACTTGCGAATCGCATAAGTGTGTGCTTATGTGTACGCATGATCGAGAATGACCTTTTCCGAGCCTTGGCTGACCCGACCCGCCGCGCGATCTTCGAGAAGCTGGCGGCGGGCGGCATGAACGCCAGTGCCCTGCGTGAGGGCATGGAGATCAGCCAGCCGGCAATGTCGCAACACCTCTCGGTTTTGCGGAGCGCAAAGCTCGTGAGGGAAGAACGGCAGGGGCGTTTCGTGAATTACGAAGTCGATCCGGAGGGGCTGGCTCTCATCGCACAATGGTTGGCGAAATATCGCGCCTACTGGCCTGCCCGCATCGAAGCTCTCAAGGTCTTGCTGAAGGATATGGACCAATGAACGATGGAAAGGCCAAGGAGCAGAAAGACGGGTTCGAACTGGAATTCGATCTGGATGAACCGCCGCAAAAGGTCTGGCGTGCAATCAGCATTCCGGAATTTCGGGAAAACTGGTTGCCGAAAGACGCTTTGGCCGATCCCACCCCGGCCACTATCACACCTGGCGAGGAAGTCCGTTATAGCCTGCGCGACGACGCTCCACCTTTCCTTGAAAGCACGGCGACGTTCACGATCGTCCCGAACGCGACCGGCGGCACCCGCCTGCGCATTGTCCACGAGCTGACCGACGCGAGGCTTGACCGGATGGCGAAAACGGCCGCGAACGGCAACAGTCCGCCCGTCATGCTCGCCGCCTGACGCGGCAAGCTCTCCCTTTAATTTCTGGAAGATTGGAGTTCGCCGATGCGCGAAGCGATGCAACTCGTCCCTATGGTCGTAGAACAATCCAGCAGAGGGGAGCGGTCTTTTGACATTTACTCCCGCCTTCTGCGCGAACGCATCATCTTCCTCAACGGCGAGGTCAACGATACCGTTTCCGCTCTGGTCTGCGCGCAGTTACTGTTCCTTGAGGCCGAGAATCCAAAGAAGCCGATCAATCTTTACATCAATTCTCCGGGCGGCGTCGTGACCAGCGGCTTCGCCATGTACGACACCATGCGCTTTATCCGCGCACCGGTTCATACGCTTTGCATGGGGACAGCCCGTTCTATGGGATCGTTCCTGCTGATGGCAGGCGAGGCCGGCGGAAGAGCTGCTTTGCCCAATGCCAGTATCCTCATTCACCAGCCATCCGGTGGCTTCCAGGGGCAGGCTTCCGACATGCTGATTCATGCCGAAGAAATTTCGAAGACCAAGCAGCGCATGACGCGGCTCTACGCGGAGCATTGCGGACGCTCCTATGAAGACTTTGAGCGCGGGATGGATCGCGACCGCTTCATGACGGCGGAAGAAGCATTGGAATGGGGTCTTATCGACCGTATTCTAACGGTTCGGGAAGGCGAAATTCCCGATTAAAGCGACACTTGCTTTCCTGATTTTTGCAACGTCGTAGAATGGTGAAGGCGAGACACTGTCACGGACGCAAAGAGTCCAGACAGGGCGGAACCGTTGCTGCATCTATCGGTTAATCCGCCGAGGTCGCGGCGTGCCAATCGGACGTGACGGAGATGGTGAACGCACCGGTTTTTCCGATTTCTCGGTGCGGGCGGAAACGCCAGGAGAGCACCTTACCCGTTCGCCGCGATCTCATCCCGCAGAACAGGATTGGCGATGATCGAACCGCCAACCAGGGCCACACATCGATCACTGTCTCCTGAGCGTGTGTTCCGCCGCCTGCCATAGAAGGCGGCGGAACACACGAGCGAACATGCTCCGTGTGGATCGATCAGAGGAGGAAAAGGTCATGAGCAAACATAATTGGAAGGTCGGGCTTCGCGCCAAGCTGGAGGATCTCGTCGACGACTGCGTTGTGGCCGGGGCCAGGCAGCAGGACGTTTTCGATACGATCATCAAGGAGATCGGCAATCTGCGCGCAGCCCTTGAGCGCGATCCTGACCCTGCAGAGGATGATGTTGCCGTCATAGAGGAGCCTGCAAACGATTGGCCCGC
The DNA here is from genome assembly GCF_056399245.1 of Rhizobium sp. 01N447_2. Lineage (NCBI taxonomy): Bacteria > Pseudomonadati > Pseudomonadota > Alphaproteobacteria > Hyphomicrobiales > Rhizobiaceae > Rhizobium > Rhizobium sp. 01N447_2. Next base: position 68,308 of record NZ_JBFTQY010000023.1, on the reverse strand, counting down.
GGCCGACAAGTGACCCGAAGCCGATCGGGGAGGGGCACGCGAGCGCTTTGGGGCGGGGGTTATGGAACCAACTGCCGCGGCGAAGATTATAGTCTTGTCGCTTGGCAATCGGTTTAGCCTGGATCTGCGAGACGTGATTGCCCGCGCCGGCCGCTCATCATTCACAAGGGGGAATTGCTATGGAAAGTGCAGGTATCGGCTGGATCGCCGCAATCGTCATCGGCGGCATTGCCGGCTGGCTCGCCGAAATGCTGATGAAGAGCAACATGGGCGTGCTGATGAATATCATTCTCGGCATAGTCGGCGCCATCGTCGCCAACTTTATCCTGTCGCTCTTCGGCGTCGTCCTTGGCGGATGGCTGGGTTATCTGATCGCGGGCTTCATCGGAGCCTGCATCCTCATCGCTGTGGCGAGAATGGTCAGACGTACGGCCTGATCAAACAGGAGCCGGCTTCGCAAACCGGCCGCTCTGACGTGGGTCTTCATGCCGGGGCCGACGTTCTCCCAGCCGACGATCATCGCAGCAAGCGAGATGGCTTTGTCGCGGTCTGCAGCCTTGTTTATAAAGCCTTCGAGCAGGACGACAGGGCCGAGCATCCTGATCTCGATGGCACTGTTGTCGATATCCGGATCGGCGGAAAGGGCTGCTTCGATTGTGGCGATGGTGGACGCCGAACTGTGGCCTTGCGAGCAGCGCTCTTCGTGATTGTAGTTAACGGGGCCGAACCTCATATTCTCCACCTGCCCCGCCAGTTTTCAATAAAACAATAATCCATGAACTAACTTTTCCCATGTATCTGCTGAAAACTATCAAATTATCGTGCGGCTTCGCTATTACGGCAAAGCGATTGGCAGATAATTACAAAAGATGACTTGTAGTTCATATGTGTTGGATAGAAACTGTGCTTGGCAGAGATGGGAGAAGTTGGCCAATGCGCAGAACTATACTAACTGTACTATCCGTAATTTTTCTCGGAACGCAAGCTATTGCTGCTACCGCGATGATAGGGAAAGAGCTTCAGGCTCTGCTTTCAGACGGCAAGGTGATTGCGCTGGGCGGCCCAAGTGAGGGCTACAGTGGGGAGCTTTCTGTACTCAAGGATGGCACCGCACATGGTCAGGTTAAACTCGATTCTGGAGATGTAATCTCAATTGACGGCGTATGGCACATTTCCGGCAACACGTTCTGCCGTACCTGGAAGGGGGGAAGGGACGCGGGCAAGGCGGTATGTGAGGCCTGGAATAAAACAGGCCCGAAGTCTGTTAGCGTGTTGAACGGAAAAGAGAATATTGGCATAAATTCTTGGAAATAGCCTCGAGGCCGTGATCGATTTGCAAACCGGGCGCGGGCGCTGCAAGCATCGGTGAAGCAGCTGAGCTGTCGTCCTTCTTGAAGGATCTGCAACATCGATCAAGAGGACCGTCGACCTGCAAGCCGGGGCGGCCGCCCGGCTTAACAGGAGACAGCGGTTTTCGGGGTGAAAACCAGCCGAGCGACCTGTTTTCAAACCCGCCTGAGGGTTCGGCAGTTCCGCCTCTCACCCGAAAGGACTACACCTTCACGACGGACGAAGCACGAAGCACGAAGCGCCGGCCCTGGGCGTCGTCGATCGCCGATACCGGGATGTCGTCGTCGACCGAAAGATGGAGGAAGTGTTCCAGACGTCGGACGTCACGCCGGGGCGGGTCCGACCTTATTCCTGGCTCTCGGGATCCGCCTGGCTATTGCGTGGGGAAACGGCTCAGCATCCGATCCTGGACGTTCTCCCAGCCGACGATCATCGCAGCAAGCGAGATGGCTTTGTCGCGGTCTGCGGCGTTGGTTATAAAGCCCTCGAGCAGGACGACAGGGCCGAGCATCCTGATCTCGATGGCACTGCCGTCGATATCGGGATCGGCGGAAAGGGTTGCTTCGATTGTCGCGATGGTGGACGCCGAACTGTGGCCTTGCGAGCAGCGCTCTTCGTGATTGTAGTTATCGGGGCCGAACTTCATATTCTCCTCCTGTCCGCCCCTCCACGGACCTTCACATTACCTCGCATAACATATGAGCAGCGTGTCCTGACGTCGCCACCTGGACTTAAGTCCGGCTTTCCCTCGGAACGATCCGGCCTAGATTCTCCTGATCCTTGTTAAAAGGACATCAGGGAGGTTTTAGGAATGTTGCCAAACTCCAGTCAGAACCTCCCTGATGATGCAGGAGCGACCGAACGCTTTTCCCCTAGGCCTGTCTGATCGATGATTTTGGCGCCCGCGGCGGTTTCGGTGGGCAGCTTCTGACGCGTGGCCTCCACCATACAACGCTTTCAACCTGCCTTTACCAGTTGCGCGGGAAACACGGGATTGTTCAGCAAAAGAGAAATGGGTCGCGCTTTCGGGCGGAAGCGAGCATGCTCGATCTGTTGTCCCGGCGATGAATCATGCCGCAATCGATAACCTTGTTCGCATCCACACACAAGAAACCAACTTGACGCATCCCCTCCGGGGGGATAGGTAAACGGCACAATCAATCAAGGTCTGCAATGTTCGCCAGCATCAGGGAATGGTTCGGTTTCGGCCAAGGCGGTCAATCCCATGGCCACAGTCACGGCTCGCACGGCCACTCGCATGGAGATGCCGGAGGCCATGGTCACACGCACGGCGTCGTCGATCCCAGCATCGCCTCGTCCGAGCGCGGCATCTGGGCGATCAAGTGGTCGTTTGTCATTCTGGCCATCACCGCGGCTCTGCAGCTTATCGTCGTCTTCTCATCAGGCAGCGTGGCACTGCTGGCCGACACCATCCACAATATCGGCGATGCCGCCACCGCAATTCCTCTGTGGATCGCCTTCACGCTGGTCAGACGGAAGCCGACAAAAACCTTCAATTATGGCCTCGGCCGGGTCGAGGACCTTGCCGGCATGCTGATCGTGCTGATCATTCTCTTCAGCGCAATCGTCGCCGGCTATGAGGCGATCGACCGCCTGCTGAACCCGCAGCCGATCACCCAGCTTCTGGCGGTGGCCGTGGCCGGCGTTATCGGTTTCATCGGCAACGAAGCCGTGGCGGTGTTCCGCATCCGTGTCGGCAGGCAGATGAACAGCGCCGCGCTGATCGCCGACGGCTACCACGCCCGCACCGATGGTCTGACGAGCCTGGCCGTCGTCGCCGGCGCCGTCGGGGTCTGGTTCGGCTTTCCGCTCGCCGATCCGATCATCGGCCTGCTGATCACCATCGCGATCTTCGGCATCGTCTGGCAGTCGGCGCGCGCCATCATTACCCGCAGCCTCGACGGCGTCGAGCCCGGGATCACCGACGAGATCCGTCACGCAGCAGAACATGTCGCGGGCATTGGTAGTCTGACGGACGTGAAGGCTCGCTGGATCGGTCACCGGCTCCATGCCGACGTTACGATCTCGGTCAGCGGCGACAAGCCCGTCGCGGATGCCAAGGTCATCGTGGCCACGCTTCGCAATGAGCTTCACGCACATCTTCCGGCGCTTGGTAGGGCAACCATCCAGATCGCCGAAGCAGCCGCCGAAGCGCCCACCAGCCATCGCGGCCAGGGGCATCACCACGCACCCGCTGCGTTCACGGTGAGTTCCCGATTGGCGACCGGATTCCTGGAGATTGTCGACACGCCGGAGGGTGAACGTATGCGGCTCTCCATTTCGAAACACGCGAAGGGACTTGAGGCCGTCGTGGAGATCGCCCGCGATGGCGTCGTTGAGCGGCTGCCGCTGCTCCCTTCGCCGGCCGATCATCACGCTTTGATCAGCAACGTCGCTCCGGCCGAGCCGCACGAGTTCGACGCGGTGCTGAAGCTGATGGCAGGCGTCGAAGTCGACGACCTTCCGTTTCGAATGGAAGAGCCGGAAGGCCATCATCACTGACTTGTCCCGGAGGCGGTCCCCGGCGTAAGGTCGAGCGCCCTTCTCCTCGGAAGGATCGAGAACATGGACGCGATGACCGAACCTCACACCCACGCCACCCATCCGGAGATCGTCAAGCGCCTGAAGCGGGCCGAGGGTCATCTGAAGAGCGTCATCACGATGATCGAGGCAGGCAAGCCGTGTCTCGATATCGCCCAGCAGCTCTCCGCGGTGGAGAAGGCGATCATCAACGCCAAACGGACGCTGATCCAGGATCATCTCGATCACTGCCTCGAAGAGACCGTTGGCGCCCTGCCGCGCGACAAGCGGCAGTCCATCGACGAGTTCAAGACGATCACCAAGTACCTTTGACGGCATGGCCGACCTGCTGGCCTATCTCGGACTGTTCGCCGCAGCGCTCGGGGCGGCGACCATCGTGCCGATGCAGTCTGAAGCCGTTCTAGTCGGCCTTCTCCTCTCCGGGAAGTTTTCCACCTTCTGGCTCCTCGCCGTCGCGAGCCTGGGCAATGTGTTCGGCGCGCTGGCGAACTGGCTGCTCGGCCGCGGCATCGAACGCTTCAGGGAAAAGCGATGGTTTCCGATCGGCCCCGCAGCGCTCGACCGTGCGCAGGGCTGGTATCGCCGCTTCGGCAAGTGGTCGCTGCTCGCAAGCTGGCTGCCGATCGTCGGCGATCCGATCACTGTGATGGCCGGCGTCCTGCGGGAGCCGCTGCCGACCTTCCTGGTGCTGGTGGCGATCGCCAAGGTGGGGCGATATCTCGTGCTTGCAGCAGCGACGACGGGGCTTGCGTAATGTTCCAGCAGATCGTCGACGTCCAGCGTGAGATCTACCTCGCCTTCGCCGGCCACATAAAGGAATTTGCTGCGGGCGGCGGCTGGGCGTCGTTCCTCGCCTTCCTGCCGATGGGCATCGTTTTCGGCGCCGTCCATGCAATGACGCCCGGCCACAGCAAGTCCGTTCTTGCCACCTACCTTGCCGGATCCTCTACCAGGGCGCACGGGGCGCTCCTTGTATCGCTCGCGCTTTCCTTCACGCACGTGACGATGGCAGTCCTCATAGCGCTTCTTGCCCTGCCGCTGGTGTCACATTCCTTCGTCGACGCCGGATCGTCTCCGACCCTTGAAGTCGTCAGCCGGGCCCTGCTGGGCGTCATCGGCCTCTGGATGCTGGCATCGGCTCTGTTCCGGCACGATCACGCGCATGCGGAGGGCGAAGGGCCGTTGATGGGGGTAGCAGCCGGGCTGGTGCCGTGCCCGCTCACCCTGTTCGTGATGACCTTCGCCATGATCCATCAGGTCGTCGTCACCGGCCTGCTGTTCGCCTTCACTATGATGATAGGAGTCGGGCTGACGCTCTCCGTGGTCGCCCTCCTGACCGTGGTTTTCCGCGACCGCATCGCCTATCTGATGAGGACGTGGCCGCGGCTGCTGGGTTTTGTATCCCGCGCGACGGGTGCACTCGCGGGGCTGGTGCTGGTTGCCGTCGCTGCGGTCGAGATAGCGAACTGGCTGGCAATTACATGAGGGCAATGATGCGTCGAACAAAAATGGTGCTGATTGGCGCGACGGCAGCGCTGCTGGTGTTCGCAAGCGTGGCCCAGTGCGAGGAGACGAAGTCGCCGTTCCAGCGTTTCGCCGAGCGGTGCCTCGAACTCGGGCCGCGCTACGACCAGACGGTCGCACTTGCTAGGGAAAGCGGCTGGCCGGATCTGGCGGACGACATGACGATGGGCATTCAGCCTCTCGGGGTACCAGCGACCTTTCAAGGCTGGCTCGTGAATTCGGATGGCGCTTCTCCTTTCGAGGCGGTGGTGGTCGCACGTGGGGCGGTTGGTCCAAAGACCGTCGAGAGTTGCACCATGGCGTTCGCCGGGACCGACGCGGCCGCATTCGAGCGGAGTTTCGCCTCGACAGAAGCAGCGCGGCCTTCTGGAGAGCAAAAGGGACAAGGCCGGGTGCGGAAGTTCTTTGCGATCGAGCGCGAGGGCGTGAAGGAAGCGCTAACGCTCGACCTTCCAATCTATCCGAACGGCGCCGACGAGGTTGTGGCGAGCGTTGTCTCCGAGCAGCGGATTGAAAACTGAAGCCGCTTGACAGGGCGATCCTGCTTTGAGAATTTCGGATCATGGGGCAGCGATCGCCCCACGAGGCTACGGCCGAAGAATCGCGTCCTTGAACCCGCACCAACGGAGGACGCGTCGTTATGTCGTCATTTCTTGAAATCAAACCTGACAAGCTGAATCGGATCGTCGGCACCGCAGGCGCCCAGACGCTGGTAGACGTCCGCTGCCGGCAGGGACGCAAGCTCAGTCAAGGCGATTGTCCGTCGCTAGAGTTGCATCCATGAGGAACACGCCCCCACGAATTGCGATCGTCTGGCGCGGCGACCGGCAAGCCCGGCGAGCGGCGACACCACAGAACAACCGCTTCCACCGGATCTTCGAAGAACTGGCGGCAGCGGGCCTTGCGCCGGAGCCCGCCGTCTTCGACGAAGAATTCGCCGACGATGTTCTCGAACAGCTCCTTGCAGTCGACGCCGTGCTTGTCTGGGTGAACCCGCTCGACGACGGAAAGACGAGAAAGATCCTCGATCCGCTTCTGCGACAGGTGGCGGAAGCCGGCCGATTCGTAAGTGCGCATCCGGACGTCATCCTCAAGATGGGCGTCAAGGAGGTGCTCTACGAGACCAGGCATATAGGCTGGGGCGTCGACACACGGCTCTATCGCACCGCGGCGGACTTCCGCCAGGCGTTCGTTCCAACGTTCCTAGCCGCCGGGCCGCGCGTGTTGAAGCAGAACCGTGGCAACGGCGGGCAAGGTATCTGGAAGGTCGAACTCGCTGGAGCGCCTGCCGGCGGTGCGACCTCGATCAGTGTGCTGGAAGCGAAATCAGGCAGTGTCCCTGAAACCATTGACCTGTCCGACTTCATTTGCCGCTGCGAAGCCTACTTCACCGAAGGTGGCTGCATCGTCGATCAGCCGTTTCAGTCCCGCCTGCCCGAGGGCATGATCCGCTGCTACATGTCTGGAAGCAGGGTGGTGGGCTTCGGACAACAGTTGGTCAAGGCGCTGGTGACGCCGCCGTCGGGACCTGGCCGGGAACCACTTCAGCCTGGTCCTCGGATCATGCATCCGGCATCCGCAGAACCGTTCCATACTTTGAGGACAAGAATGGAAAGTGAGTGGACGCCGCAAATGATGTCGACGCTTGGGATCGAAGCAACGTCGTTGCCGATCATCTGGGACGCCGATTTCCTCTACGGGCCACCAGACGCTGCAGGCAACGACACCTACGTTCTCTGCGAGATCAACGTCAGCTCCGTCTTCGCCATTCCTGACGAAGCCCCTGCGGAGATTGCACGCGCAATGGCGTCGCGGCTGCGCGGGTCCGCAGTGTAACTCTGTCGCCGGCGCATTGATCCCGGATATCAACTCATGTATTCCTTCTGAGGTACGTACATCATATTCATGGCTTGCGGACGGAGACGAGCGTTGCGAGGATCCAGACCGACAGTTCGGCCATGCGATGAGAGGGATTTCGGGAGGGGATCATGACAGCCTTACAACTCAATCCAGATTTTGCCATCGCCGACGAGCAGTCGCTTCGGGCGCTGTTCGAGCCGACCCACGCTCTGGCAATCGTGAAGTGTCAGAATTCTCTTGGCGAGCACGCGCAGGAATTCATTCGGCGCTCGCCATTCTTCTGCATCGGCACGCAGAGTTCGGAGGGGAGGGCCGACGTCAGTCCTCGCGGCGACCCTCCGGGGTTCGTCAAGGTTCTTGACGAGCGCACCCTGGCGATCCCGGATCGACCTGGCAACAATCGTCTTGATACCCTCAGCAACATCATCGCCAACCCGAATGTCGGGCTCTTGTTTCTTGTCCCCGGTTTCGACGACACATTGCGCGTCAACGGGCGGGCAAGTCTGACCCATGATCCTCAGCTGTTGACGAGCATGAGCGTCGCCGATCGTCTCCCGAAACTCGCGATCATCGTGACAGTAAGCGAAGTTTTCATGCATTGCGCCAAGGCGTTCAGACGGTCCCGCTTGTGGAGTCCTGATCATTTCCAGGACCGCAAGGAGATGCCCTCGCTGATAAAGATCATTCTGGACGAGACGACAGGGGCGCCGAAGGACGGGGATGAAATGCGAAAGATGGACGAAGATCTCGAACAAGCTTACCGAAGGACACTTTACTAAAGCATGATGCCGGCAAAAGCGGGCGATAGCGACGCTCCAAACAGGGCAGCCTCAACCAGATGTGGCGGACGAATACAAAGCGATGGGTGGCTTCGACGTCGTCTGCCGTTCAAAGAACTTCGTTCTGACGCTGACATAAATGAGTGCGAGCGACACGCCCAAACCGTCATCAGCGGAATTTGGCTCAGCCCGTCGACACGACACCCAAGCTGAGGACCCACATTTCGCGATAGCAGAAGTCGGGATCGGAAATCAGACGCTCTGGCTCTTCGCCGATCGCCTTCCATTGGTGATGGTCCGCCTCCGCCAAGTCGCACCTTTGGGCAAGTCCGGATAAAAATTCGAGATTGTTGCGAATATATTCGCGCTCCACGGGCCTGAGTGGTTGACGGCGCTCCGCGAGCGTGGTGATGGCAGAGACGTTCTCAAGGCCGGCTGCTCGAAACCACGCCGTTACGCGCGTTCCCCTCATCGCCCCGGACATCTGCACGTCATCAGACAGCGCGTCGAGCAGACGCCACGTCAGTTTAGGATCTTGGGGCTGATACTGCCAGACCGAGATATCAACCTCCTTGACCGCAACGAGTCCGCCGGGTTTTACGACGCGGCGGAACTCACCGATTGCTTTGGTCAGCTCTTCGTCATTCAGATACTGGACGACATTTGCGCTCCAGACTGCGTCGAACGTGCCGGTCTCATACGGCAGCGCAGTAATGTCTCCGATCCGCGTGCTTATCGGACAGGCAAACCGTTGGTTTGCGATCAAGGTTTCGATTGCCTCGACATTTTCCCGCGCCAAATCAAAGGCCTCGATATGTCCCTCGCTGCCCAGCAACTCCGCCATCAAAGGCAGGAAGACCCCATTGCCAGCACCTGCGTCAAGCACTGACCATCCGGGTCGAATACCGGCGGCGCGAAGAGTGGCATCGTACTCGTCCTTTAATGCCAGGTAGTGAACGTCAAGATGTCCGCCAGCGCTGAGCTTATGCCCAGTCGATGTAATCTGTTCGGAGTTTGATGCGGTGTTCATTTTGTCTGCCCGTCCTGGTTCCGAACGACGGCGTTCATAGGCATGGACTTATGCACAGGTTCGTCAGCCTTGCGCCCTAGCCATGATATAAAATCCGGCTCGCAGCTCTCATCACCCTATTGACGCAGCGAAAAGATACCGCTTTTCGAGGACTGTCAACGGCCATCCAACCGACAGCCTCGCTTCCCCATTCCTGTGCCCTGCGTATTCCGCCATCAGCCAGATGTGGCGGACGATCGCAAAGAGATGGGTGGCTTCGACGTCGTCTAAAGCACGTCGCGCAAAAGTGTGCAGCGGTTTTGCGATAACGACATGCGTAAAAACAAGGACCTAAAGCGCGACGCGCTTTAGCGTTCAGGGATTGACCCAGCGGGAGGAGGTCAGCGCGCCCAGTTTGTCGTAGGCAAAGACTGCGCGTCGGTTGTCGGCGTGGCGCAGCTGGAACCAGTCCAGCGTCTCGGCCCGGAATATCAGCACCCCGAAGAAGGCCTGTCCATCGGCGTCTGCGACCTCTGCCTCACTCGCCGGTCGCTCGCCGATGTCATCGCCCGGCGGCCCGCCCATGTAGGTGCTGCGCGTCGATCCCGGCAGCAGGCTCCAGGCCTCGGCCGCAAGTTCGCTGGCCGGTCCATGGAGTTCGGCCGATCCCTGAAGGCGAAGCTGCACTCTCGGCTGCGGGCCAAAGCCGAGGATGGTGACCAAAGGGTTGGCCGATATTTCCTGCCATTTCGGGCTTCTGACATCCGTATGGATTTCCAGGACGCGCCGCGCCACATCCACGCGCCTCAGCACCACCATGCGGGCTTGCGGCCGGCCGCCGGCGTCGACCGAACAGAGGTTCAGATAGCGGAAGGCCGACTGCGGATCGGCGGCAGCACCTTCCAGCTCGGCCCAGGCCGATGCATCGACCTCGGCGAGGGTCACTGTGCCGCCTCCGCGTTCTTGATCTCGCCGGCCTTGACGTAGTCGCAGCACATCGCTGTTCTCCCTGGCGTTGAAGCGATCCTGTCAGACAGACCGGGTAAGGCCGCCGTCGATCCTGAGGCTCTGGCCGGTGATATAGCCCGCCCCTTCGGAAACCAGGAAGGAAATCGTCGCCGCCACTTCGGCGCTGGTGCCGTAGCGCTTCATCGGCACGCTGTCGCGGCGCTCCTCCGTCGCCGGCAGGCTGTCGATCCAGCCCGGCAGCACGTTGTTGATGCGAATGCCGTCGCCCGCATAGGTATCGGCGTAAATCTTGGTGTAGGCGGCGAGCCCGGCGCGGAAGACCGCCGAGGTCGGGAACATCGCCGACGGTTCGGACACCCAGGCAGTGGAGATGTTGACGATCGAGCCGGACTTCTGAGCCTGCATGATCGGGGTGACGAGCCGCACGGGACGGACCACGTTCATGAAATAGATGTCCATGCCCGCGTGCCACTGTTCGTCCGTGACCTCGGTGATCGGCGCACGCGGACCGTGACCGGCGCTGTTGACGAGAGCGTCGATCCGACCCCACTTTTCCATGCATGCGTCGACCAGGCGTTTGAGGTCGTCGTTGGACTGGTTCGAGCCGGTGACGCCGATGCCGTCCAGCTCGTTGGCAAGCGCCTCGCCCTTGCCTGACGAAGACAGGATGGCGACCTTGAAGCCATCGGCCGCCAGCCGCCTCGCGGCTTCCGCACCCATGCCGCTGCCGCCAGCCGTAATGATCGCTACCTTTTCTACTGCCATCGTCGTTCTCCCTATTCGATTTGCACCCATTGCCGGGCTTTGATCCCTGGAATACCATGGGCTCCAAGCGAGAGCGAACCAGTTTTCCTGAAATGTCCCAGTAGAAAAACTATCGGATGTCCATGTCCATCGGCAATCTTCCCTCCCTCAACGGCCTCAAGGCCTTCGACGTGGCGGCGCGCCATCTGAATTTCCGGCTCGCGGCGGAAGAACTCGGCGTCACCCAGGGAGCCGTCGCCCAGCACGTGCGAGGGCTTGAGGCGGAGCTCGGGGTGACATTGTTCGAGCGCCTGCCAAAGTCATTGGCGCTGACGGGCGAGGGGCGAAGCTACGTCGCCGACGTCAGGCGCGCCTTCGAACTGCTCGCAAACGCGACGGCGAACCTGAAGCCTCAGCCGGTCAAACTGGTGGTCAGCACGACGCCGACCTTCGCCTCGAGATGGCTGATCCCGCGTCTTCCTGATTTCACCGCGATGCATCCCGATATCGATCTCCACATCCTGGCGACGGACCGCATTTCCAGCTTCCAGGTCGACGGCGTCGATCTCGCCGTCCGATATGGCAGCCCTCCCTTCGGTCCCGGCCTTGCCGCCGAGCTGCTGTTCGAGCAGGAGATCATTGCCATCTGCAATCCAAATCTCGTCGCCGAGGGAGCCGAGCCCAACAACGCCGAAGAACTCTCGCACTACACGCTGCTTCACGATGCCCATAATTCCTGGCCCGAATATATCGATCGCTTCCTCGGCGGCGGTGATCCCACGCTGTTTCGGGGCATCAGCTTCTCACAGACATCGCACGCGATCGAAGCTGCAATCGCCGGACAGGGCATCGCCGTGGCGACCCGCGCTTTCGTCGCGACCGACATCGAGGCGGGCAGGCTGAGGCAAGTCTTCGACGGCGCCCTCAAAGCGCGGTCGCATTTCTATCTGGTGAGGCCGCGATATCGGAAGTCCGAAGCGGTCGAAAAGCTTCAGGACTGGCTGCGGTCAAAGGTGCAAGCCTGAAGGTCGGATAGCCATCGCTCAAGGAATGGACCAACTGCGGCAGGTTTGCGCCAATTACGGCCTGAGGTTGTATTTTGAGATGAAATGATTAAATAAGCGGATAGCCGAAGGAGGATACAGGTGGCGCTATTAAGGTACGTTTCAATCTTTGCAGCGGCCTATTTTCTGGTGGCGCTCATAAGCACGGTGATTTTTGGAGAACCGCGGTGGGGAGGTTGCTTCATACTTCTGCTGTTCGCCGAGTTTTCGCGTCTCTTTACGGTGTGGTTCAACTTCGCTTTGCGCGGAAAATAGCACCGACGTTATGGCAGCTTTGGGCCGACAGGTGAGGATGCTCGTCAGGATCGCGTCCAATTGCGGACGGTCACTGCCGGTCCACCGCTTCACCTCGCGCACAACGCAGCATTGCGAGCCACTGAAAGTAACCTGCGACGATGATGAGCGAGAGTGCCAATCCTAGTGCAATCCATAGCAATAACATTGGTGTTGGATCAGTCCCAAATGAAGGCATGCTCCATAGAACCCAAAGCGGTCGGACTATGCAGTAGACAATGTAAACTGCAAATAACTTGGACAAGTAGCTCCAAAACCGACGGTCGAATGTCTCGATGTCAAACCCATAGGTTATGACGGCGGCAACGCCAAAAAACTGCATTACGCCGCCGACTAGCATCTCAACAGTGGGCTCGTCGGTATAGAGAAGATAGATGCAATCTAAGAGGTAGAGAGAAAGCGCCCCTGCAAATAGCTTCCACAGCATGATGTGTCCCGAGGGTTGCCGATTATTGAGGTGGTGTCGCCCTGTAATATCAATTTTTCCGAGCATTCAACCGCGAACTTTGAAGTGTGGTAAACGCAATCGCAAAGGTCGCATTACGGCCATGAACGTCTGCTTCGGGCCAACAGGGGCCGGTGGCCCCAAGTGCTGATATCCCCGACAAGCTCCGGTATATCGACCTTCACGGGCGTCCCTTGACCTGCACCAGGAGTGGGCGAAGGTCGAAGTGATCGCCCACCTCCGGGTCTGCACTCCGATCCTCCGGGACGAGCAGAACTGAATTCAGAACAGGCGATCGACGCATCGCTCGGTCTCCCACCGCCTGAGGAAATTTGCTTCCCGGGCAATCCAGCCGACAGCCTCGCTTCCCCATTCCTGTGCCCGGCTGGCGTACTCGCCCATCAGCCAGATGTGGCGGACGATCACGAAGCGGTGGGCGGCTTCGAAGTCGGCTGGCGTGATCGGCCGGACGACCCGATAGGCATCGACGAAGGCGTCCCACATGGCGGTCGACTTTCGGCCGAAGGATGTTTGCGCCCACAAAAACACCGACAGGTCGTAGGCGAGATATCCCGGACCTCCGTCATCGAAGTCGAAAAATACGGCCTCGCCGGCGTCGTTGATCCGTGCATTGAAGCCGTGACAGTCGCCATGGCAACAAGTCCAGGTCAAATCGCCGAAGGTTTCGATCGCCTTTGCGGTCCGTGCAGCGATGTCTTCAAGATCGCTGCGGACCTCGGCATCTTCCACGACGCCGCTATCGCATATTCGGGCAAGCGGCCGATGCAGCAAGTGTTCGAGGTCAAGCCGATAGAGCGCTCCGTCCGGCTGGAATGTCTCGGCGGCGTTGTGCAGCAAGGCAAGGGTCTTGCCGTTGGCCCGTGCATCGCCGGCATCCGCCGCATCCGGCTTGCGGCCCCCGATCGCCCGGAAGAGCACGGCCTGGCGCACGCCCTCCGGCGCATCTCCCTCAACGAACAAGCTGCCCTCGCGTGTCGCGATGGGGGCTGCGACCGAAACGCCCGATTGCGAGAGATGCGCCAGGAACGCCGTTTCGGTCTTGACGTCGGCCGGACCACGGGCGCGGCGATGAGAAAGCCGGAACACATAACGCTCGCCGTTGCTCCCGAGAGCGAGATAGACATCATTCAAGCCGCGCTGCAGCATCCGGCAGGAAACCGGCCCTGCAAGCGGATAATGCCGATGGATGAACTGTTCGATAGCCGCAACCTGTGGGGTCGAATAGAGCGGATTAAAATCGAGCATGGGCGCTGTACCATCGGGCTTTGCTGGCAGGCTGCTTCCGCGGTGAAAAGACCATGAAGGCGGTGGCGGCCGCAGGCACGTATGATTGCAATGAGCTGCTGCTTGGATAAGCTGAATGGCGCTATTAATAAAACCAAGAGATGAAAAACAAAATGCCGGTTTCGCGATTTTTGAAAGAAAACTCTATTTCGATTTCTGTCCTTTCCATCATTTTCGGTCTGTCTGGATGCCGGCAAAGCCCAGGCCAGCTCCGTCGTCCTCGAGCTTGACCGGAGGATACTCTCGTCTCCAGCGGTTCAAATCGCCTTGGAGAAGCCGAAGAATCCGATAGCCGGCGCTCCGGGACGAGCGCCAGGTGAGGTCGCCAACGATGCCCACAATCATCAGTAGGGCGAGACGCACGCCCGCCGCGGACCGTAATAGGGCTGGAACGTGTCGTCGTAAGCCCGGTAAGACCGGTAGCGTGCATAGCACCAGCTCGTATGTCCGTTGCCGCCATTATAGACCTGGCGGTAATAGCGCGGCGCGTAGTAGCGCGGACGGTAAAGGGTCGACCCGTAGTAGCTCAAACCGGAATAGGGCGATCCGTAATAGCCCTGGCCGTAGTAGCCCTGATTGTAGTAGCCTTGGCCGTAGTAGCCCTGACCGTAGTAGCTTCCGCCATAATAGGGCTGCGCCAGCATTCCGCCGATGATTGCGCCGGCCGCGAGCCCGCCGAGTCCCCAGGCCCAGCCGTTGTTACTACCGTGGTGTCCATGCCCGTAGTAGCCGCCATGCCCGTAGTAGCCGCCATGGCCGTGGCCGCCGCCGTGATGTCTGTACTGGACCGGCTGTGCCTCTGCGGCTTCGATCTTAGGCATGGCAACGTTGGGAAACGCCATGGCCGGCGGGACGCTCGTCAGCGCCGTCACCAGCGACAGGGTAACGATTGCTAACCTTTTCATTGGCTCATCTTTCCTTCTACAGCACCGCGCGTCGAAGTCGACGCGCAAGGGCGTTTCAGCCCTCTAGGTAAACTGTCGAATTATACTCTAAAATCGGCTTTGATTCGAGGAATTATGCAGGAAAGCTTTTTCTTCGACGGTGGGTTTCCCCCGAAAGCACGCGCCCACCCTCCGTCATCTCATTTGAGCCGCGGCGCGCTCCACGAATCGTGTGCCGCGGGGCTCATCCATGAGGCCGGCAAAGCGCGGTCATCACCTGCCGATGAAGGCGGCCAGCTCATTCGCCGTGCCATTGGGGAAGGCCTGTTATTTTGGAATCGAAATGCCGCTCAGCCTGCGCCTTTCCGGCGTAATTGCATAAGGCCGTGAACTCATAAATCTGCTGGACTGACAGCCTGACAGAGTCCGCTATACCCCCAATGGCCGACGCGTTGCTGCGTGGCAGCGAAACGACGCTATGTGCCAAAGCGGAGTTGCCGATCAAGCAGGTTTGCCGCTGCCGGCTTACCAGTCGAGATCATCACCAAAACTGAAAGCATCACCGATCATGGCATCCTGCCGTTCATATGACCACGTAGTGGTTCGCGGCGGAGTCCCTAACGCTCTGAATCTGGTTCCGGTTTCGGCGCAATAACGGACATGCCCAGACTTGTTGCCGGTTCGACCCGGTCGCGAATGACCCAACAGCGACATTGGCCCTAGCGGCAGCGTGGCGGTCCATGGCCACCGGCATCCAATTCCACGTCCGACACGTTAGCTTAGATGCGTCGCGTGAAGGCGCCGTCAACCACCAGGTTGGCGCCGGTGATATAGCTCGCCGCTGGGCTCGCCGTGAATGCGACGACGTTGGCGATCTCCTCGGGCCTCGCCATGCGGCCCATCGGGATCATGGCAACCGTGTTGATAGTGCTGCCCGAGCCGTGATTCAAGCTCGGAAACCGGAGCCTCGAATCATGCGCTACGAACTCAGCGATTCTGAATGGACCGCCATCAAGCCGATGCTGCCCAACAAGCCGCGCGGCGTTCGGCGGGTAAATGACCGCCGCGTGCTCGTCGCGAAACGTTCTTTTGACGTCGAAAGCGATGACCCCGGTCTTTGCGGCTCATGCTGGCCGTTAGTGATATAAGCCCCACAAGATCATCCGATTAGGCGGGAATATCTGCATGGGTGTAGAAATGGAGCTTCTGAATTCGGATGATTGCTCAGCGCTCGACAAATCCCGCTAGGCGTATTGTCGATCGGTCCTAGGCCAGACCCGCCACACCGGCAAAGCGTGTCATCACCTGCCAATATAGGCGGCTAATTCGTCAGCCGTGCCATTGGGGAAGGCCTGTTTGAGAAAGTCCAGGAACGCCGACACGCGCGCGCTGAGCAGCCGCCGAGAGGGGTAGAGCGTCCAGAGAGCGATCTCGGGGCCGTCGATATCCCCCCAATTGACCAATGTGCCGTCAGCCAGGTCGTGGCTCACCAGCGAAATCGGAAGACGTCCTGCACCGACGCCGGCGCGCACCGCATCCCGGATCGTGATGAGCGTTGACAAAGTGAGGACCGGCTCGATTCTGATCGTCGCCCGGCCGCCGGCTGTCTTCACGTGCCATGTTCGCGCTTCGCCTACCCCGCGCGCGACGCCGGGAGCGGCAACTCCACCGGTCGGGCGGGGAAGATCGGGGCTTGCCACCACCACCAGCCGGTCGCGCAGAAACGCCCGC
Source organism: Rhizobium sp. 01N447_2 (assembly GCF_056399245.1). Taxonomy (NCBI): domain Bacteria; kingdom Pseudomonadati; phylum Pseudomonadota; class Alphaproteobacteria; order Hyphomicrobiales; family Rhizobiaceae; genus Rhizobium; species Rhizobium sp. 01N447_2. The sequence goes on along the minus strand of NZ_JBFTQY010000023.1, from coordinate 51,788 downwards.
CCGACCAGGCTCTCATCGGGATCTGGATTGACCCGGATGACCAGATCGTAGCCTTCCTCGATCATATCGACAGGCCGGTCCTCACTCGTCACCTCGAGCCTCACCTCCGGATATTGGAGGGCAAAGCCGGCGGCAATCCTCCCCATGGCGGTCTGGGAAAAATGCAAAGGTGCGCTGATCCGCAATCTTCCCTTGGGTTTTTGACCGCCCGAGGCAATCGCCGCAGCCGTCTCGTCCAGTTCGGCGAGCAGCGCCCCCGTCCGCTCGAAGAGCGCCCGTCCTTCTTCGGTGAGCTTCAGGTTACGCGCACCCCGTTCAAACAGCCGCAGAGCGAGGCTGCTTTCCAGCTCGGCGACACGGCGCGACAATGTCGCCTTCGGCCGGCCTGTCGCCCGTGCCGCTTTGCCGAAGCCACCATGGCGGGCAACGAGATTGAAATCGGCAAGCGCAAGAAGGTCCATGTCTGTTCCACCAGCGAGACGGTCTGTCTAAAATCGCCGTCTATCGGGCTGCCAGTGAACCACACATATTCGAGGTGTCAAGCAACCCAACACGGAGAAAGACCATGACCATTCTCGTCACCGGCGCCACAGGCAATGTTGGCCGCCAAGTCGTCGAACACCTCGTCAAGCGCGGCGCCGATGTCCGCGCTCTTGTCCGCGACCCATCGAAAGCGGATTTCCCGGCAGATGTCAGCGTCGTGCAGGGTGACTTCCTCGACGTCGACTCGCTACGCAACGCCATGTCAGGCGTATCGACGCTGTTCCTGCTCAACGCCGTGGTGCCGGACGAATTCACCCAGGCGTTGATTGCGCTGAACGTCGCCCGATCGGCCGGCATCGAGCGGATCGTCTATCTCTCGGTGATCCACGCCGACCTCTATGTGAACGTGCCGCACTTCGCCGGCAAGTTCGGCGTCGAGCGGATGATCGAGCAGATGGGTTTCAAGGCGACCATCCTGCGCCCGGCCTACTTCATCCAGAACGATCTGACGGTCAAAGACGTCATCACCGGCTACGGCGCCTACCCGATGCCGATCGGGCCAAAGGGTCTCGCCATGATCGACGTTCGCGATATCGCCGAGATCGCCGCGATTGAGTTGTTGCGCCGCGAACAGGCTGCAGAGCCGCTGGCGCTCGACCGGATCAACCTCGTCGGTCCGCAGACACTGACCGGAACCGATATCGCCGCCATCTGGTCAGACGTGCTCGCCGGCCCGATCCATTATGGCGGCGACAATACCGAGGGCTTCGAGCAGAATCTCAAGCAGTTCATGCCTGCTTGGATGGCCTACGACATGCGCCTGATGGGCGAGCGCTTCCTGACCGACGGCATGCTGCCTGCGGCCGGCGACGTCGAGCGCCTGACGGCCCTGCTCGGACGTCCGCTGCGCTCCTATCGCGCCTTCGCCGCGGAAACTGTTGCTTCCGCCTGACGCAGGCGACAGCGATCTCGAAAGGACGATCACCATGATCTATTCCACAGCCACAGTTCCGGTGAACCCGGAAGGCGAAACCCCTTTGACGCGCGCTGAGGCCTGGCAAGGTCTCGAACGCAAGGCCCGCGACGCCCGGCTCTTTCTTCCCGCCGGTCTCTGCAGCCGTTGCGATGTCGTTGCGGAAAGCCCGACCCACTTCGTGCGCGATGCGACGATTGCCGGGCAGGATCTGCGCGAGATCATCACCCTGGAACGGCAAAGCAAGGTCACCTTCTTTCAGGCGGCGGGGCCACGCGAGGGAGCGATCATCAATGAGCTCTTCGAGGATGAAGAAGGTCAGCTGCAGCTGCGCTTCTACTGCTATCTCGGCCTGCGCGGCAAACAGCCGAACGGCCCGGAAGAGCGGGCCGAGCAGGCACAATTCGATGGCGAAACGGGCTACAAGGCCGCCCTGCTGTCGACGCTGAAGCGGACCCGCGAACTGCTGGCAGAGGGAAAACTCTAAACAGCAAAAGAAACAAACAACAGGGCGGCCTCTTAACGAGGCGCCCTGCCTTGCGGGGGCACAAGTGACAAGGTGTCGAATACCGGACAGAGCCAGAGGCCGACGCTCGCGAAGGCGCGAAAACCGGTTCAGGGAGGATTATCGCGAGTTTCCAGACGGCGATCGCCGCGCAGAAGGTTCATCCAGGCCCGCGACACTTTCTCCGCGCCTGTGCCCCCGATGTGGCAATCGTCGTAGCGGTCATCTGCATCGAGTAACGCGTCAGAATTTACGCCCTCTCGGATACCGTGGCCGCTTTTTGACAGGGCCAGTTGCGCCCGTACTATCGCATTGTCTGGAATATGCTCCTTGAAGCCGCCGTTGCTCGGTTCGAGGCATTTCGATGCGATCGAAATGTAAACGGGCGCTTGGACGCCGTGCTGACGCAACGTGTCAACCATCGACATGAAATGTTCCTGATAGGCCTCCGCAGTAGTGCCGATAACGAGGTCCTTCTCTCCTTGCACCCAGAGGACGCTCGTTATCCGGTAACCGGCATCCTGAAGCTGTTTCATTGTATCGACCAACACAGGATTGAGGTCGCCGCCTGTCGCCCATCGTGCGACCTCAGATCCGGAATATGCGAGAGCTGCGAGGATGACGCTGTCATTTTGTCCGGACGCGATCAAATTGTTCCCAAGAAGCGTCCAGTACTCTCCCTTGGTATCGGTCGATCCAAGAAGTGGCGACGCCGCGATGAAGCACCGTTTCTCAAAGACGTTTACAACGCGCGCGCCATAATTTGACCTGTACCGTTGTCCACCGTCGTTGGCCGCGTTCGATTGGCCAAGAATGAGTAAGACAGCAGTTCGGTCAGTCTGAATCGGGCAGGTCACAGGCGTTTTTGATTCATCCCCGGTGAGTCTTCCCTTGTCGTCGAAAGTATAACGACTTGGAGCCGCCGCCTTCTCTCCGCCAACCATTTTCCTCAGCGCGGAAAGTTGTGGCCACGGAAAGATCTCATGTCTCGCGCTCATGCCGCCGAGAAAGTACATGGCGATCATGGCGGCCAGACCGGCTGCCATTGTGTTGCGCATGTCGTTATCTTTCAAACATCATCCGATGCCATGGAGCCTATCGGACCGATCAAGGCTGCTTCAGCCATGAGCGTTCCTTTGCGCCAGCCACATCTGCTTGCTTCGGGCATGATCTTTAAGAGAACGGGTCGTCGCGAAGATCGAGCCCCAATCGACGACTATTTAGCGTGGAGTCGCCGGAAACCTGTAAACTATAAGCCGGACCAGTGATTGCAATCATCCGGTTGGGTTAGAGATCGTGCTTGCTGTGCAGCATGCAGTTCCATGGAGAACACTCCCGATGCTCGTCACGCTTCTGCGGGGCGGGGCGGGGCCAGGGCGTCGGGTTCCCCCCGGGCGCCCTTGGCTTTATCACAAAGAATGTTGATCAAGCGGCCTTTGCCGCCGTCACGGCGGCGAGCAGAATGCCGGCGGTCTTAACCGATGAGCCGGGGTTCTGCCCGGTAATCAGCAGGCCGTCCTGGACAGCATAGGACAACCAGTCATCGCCGCTGGAATAGATGCCGCCGTTCTCCTTCAACATGTCCTCGACGAGGAACGGCACCACCTGGGTCAGTCCGACGCCGTCTTCTTCGGAGTTCTTGAAGCCGGTGACTTGTCTGCCCTGAACCAGCGGCGTGCCGTCGGCAGCCTTGACGTGGCGCAGCACACCCGGGGCGTGGCAGACAAAGGCGACGGGCTTGCCGGCCTGATAGAGCGATTGAATGAGGGCGATCGAATTCTTGTCTTCCGCCAGATCCCAAAGCGGGCCATGGCCGCCCGGATAAAAGACGGCATCGTAATCTTCATGGGAGACCGAAGCGAGCGTTACGGTCGACGCGAGCACGGCCTGGGCATCCGGGTCGGCATGGAAGCGACGGGTCTGGTCGGTCTGGAAGCCGGGTTCGTCGCTCTTCGGGTCGAGAGGCGGCTGTCCGCCCTTGGGCGATGCGACGGTGATATCGGCGCCGGCTTCGAGGAAGGCATAATAGGGGGCGGCGAACTCTTCGAGCCAGAAGCCGGTCTTCCGGCCGGTGTCGCCCAGTTGGTCGTGCGAGGTGAGAACCATGAGGATTTTCATCTGGAGATCCTTTCGAGACAGATGTGATCGGTTGCTTTCGATGAGGGGATCATGCCTCGGCGGCTATCATTCCGGAAATTTATTTCTTTGATTTCAGTTATGCTTTCGGCAATATATCTGGATGAAGTATGACCTCAACCTTCTGCCTGTCTTCGTGGCGCTCATGGAAGAGCGCAATGTCACGCGCGCAGCCGAACAACTGGGCATGACGCAACCGGCCGTCTCCAACGCCTTGAACCGCCTTCGCGAGACGCTGCGCGATCCGCTGTTCATCCGCGAGCGCTATGGCATGAAGCCGACTGAGATGGCTGAGGCACTTGCTCCAGTGATCCGCGGGGCCTTGGCGAGCCTGGATGATGTCATCCTCGGTCAGCAGGCGTTTGATCCGGCGCGGGCGACACGGCAGTTCACCATCGCCCCCAATAGCTACGTCGAGTTTGTCCTGATGCCGGTGATCGTGGCGCGGCTGCGCGAATGCGCTCCCGGGATCAGGCTTCGCCTGACGCCCTTCGGCAATGATCTGGCCGAGACCGGCGCGATGTCAGGGGCGACGGAAATGGTGCTCGGCCGGATCGTCGAGCCGCCTGATAACATGGTCGTGCAGCATCTCATGGATGATGGATTGGCCTGTGTCGTGCGCAGAGATCATCCCGAGATCGCCGAAAGCATCTCCGAGGAACAGTATCAGCGGATGCGGCATGTGAACGTGCTTCCGCCCGGCCGGATGCGCGTCGGCCTGTTCCAGATGCTGCAGCAGGCCGGTCTCAGGCGCGACGTCTCGGTCTCCGTCACCCATTTCCTGGCCGTCCCGGAAATGGTGGCCGTCACCGACTATTGCGCGACGCTGCCCCGGCTGATCTGCCATCGCCTTGCCCGCGACCCGCGTCTCAAAGTCCTGCCCGCGCCGGTCGATCTCGGCAGCTTCCCGGTAGAGCTGGCATGGCATGTCCGTTATCGAAACGATCCGGCTCATCGGTGGTTGAGGTCATTGATATCAGAGGTGGCAAAGGAAATCTCCGACGCTGCGGTGGCAGAAGCGATGGCTGGAAATTGAGAGCGCGAGTTCGAACCTCGGCGAGGCTTTCATGGGCGAAATCGTGGGGGCAAAAGTCGGTGTTGATGGGCGCCCAGTCATGTCAGGATACGTCGCTGTTTCGGGCGACATCGTCTACATGCCGAAGGGCGAGAGCGTGACGATCCGCTCGCATGAGGATGGCGCGCTCACCGCCTATGTCACCTATCCTCATTGGCGTCCGGCGCATGCTTGAGGCGACGGTGCATTGCTGATTGCCGGTCGCGGCCGAACCTCAGGGCATAGGCGGCATCTTTTCGAAGTTCGCCACGTCCGGGTCGAGCCGCTCCCGGGCATTGCCTCCCACTACGACCGGGAAACCGCTCCGGTCCGTGACGGGATTTAGGGCCGGTTTCCTTTCAGCGCTTCCACAAAACGGATGACGTCACCGACCATTCTATCATTCAAGATATCGTTGTGACCCGCACCGTCATAGATCAACATCCGCTTGGGCTCGGGTGCGATGCGGTACAACGCCTGCCCTGAAGAAAGCGGGATGCTATCATCAAGCCGGCCGTGGAGGAACAACTTCGGTTGTCTTACTTTGCCTATGTTGAGGTCCGAGCGAAAGGGATCCTTGAGAAGAACCTCGACCGGGAGGAGCGGATAATGCGTCTGCGCAACCGACAGTACCGACAGGTACGGAGACACAAGAATGACGCCCGCGGCCGGCCTCTTCGCGGCGGTATTCACGGCGACGCCAGTGCCAAGTGACCGGCCCAGCACAATGATCTCGCTTCCGCCGTGTGCAGAAAGCCAGTCGAACGCGGCGATCCCGTCTGTCAGCAGGCCCTGTTCGCTGGGGGAGCCGGTCGATCCGGGATAGCCGCGATAGGAAATCGCCAGCAATCCAATCCTCCGCGTGGTCAGCGCCTGGGCGAGAAACGCGTAATTGTCGAGGCGGTCACCGTTTCCGAAAAAGAGGAGCACACAGGGCTTGTCGCTGTCGCCCTGGCTGTACAGTCCCTGAAGCATCTCTCCGTCGGGCGTCTTGATGTGGACCGTCTCGCCCCAACTCGCGTGCTCCGGAGCAGGTGTGGCGCCGGCTCCGGGGTAAAGCAGGGCTCGCTGAGACAGATAGATCAGACCCACGAGCGCCACGTAGGCGACGACCGCCATCAGCGGCAAGATCAGCAAGTACCGTGTAGCGCTCACGACAGACTGTACCCACCGGTTTGGCAATGACCAGAACGCTTGCGGCAACCGCGGGCCGTTGCGGCGTGGTGTGCTCAGCGCAGCGGCAATATAGGCACAAAGCGTTCCTGTGGAGAAGAGGCTCGAGAAACGACGATCGTGCTCGTCCTGTTGATCGCCAACTGTTCGCCGCAACCTACCAGCGCCTTGCCGGCAGTGCTCAAGATGCGATCGCAGCAACGGCAATCAGGGTGACGAAGACACTCAGTGGCGCAAGGTGGGCATGGTCGCGGTGGCGTAGAACCGTGAAGACCGCAGCCGCGATGATGACCGCCCCAAGCGCCACGCCGACCATGCGGCTGACGGGAAGCGCGATCAGGACGGCGCTCAAAATTTCCAGTCCACCCGTTACGATGCCCCACCAGCGCGGATAGCCCCACCGGGCGAAATCGCTTCGCGTCCCCGACGTGCCGATCGCGTTGACGAGGCCGGCGCCCAAGAAGGCGACAACCAGGAACCAGATTGAAAGAACGTGAACCATCTTAGTAGGCCCCGATCATCGTGGGGATGGCGACCAGGACCATGATCACCGCCGTGAGGCCGTGAATGCCGAAGGCGCTTTTGGTGGAACCTTTCGCGGCAAGAATGAGCAGCATGTCGCCCGCAGGGATCATCGCTTCGATCAAAAGCACGATGCCGACCTCGCGTTCTGCACCCCACATCATGAACGCCAGAACAAGCAATCCGGCGACGATATCGCGAACACCCTTGAGGCCGAGCCACCAAGCGACATTTGGGCCATCTTCGGGAAGCGGCAGGCCGAAACTGCGCATCATGGTCGTTGGGCTGGCAATATAGCCGGTGCCGATTGCGATAATAGCGAGGGCGAGCAGCAACCCGGCCCCGTTGGCAAACCAAAGCATGAGACAATCCTTCTATCGTGGATACAAAAACTAGCACTGCTAGGTAAAATGCATTAGCATTGCTAGTTAGTCAAGCATTGGTATAATCTTTGATGTGCTGGGCTTGCAGGGGAATGGAGATCGAGCAATGGGGATCGCAGAGCGAAAAAGCCGGGAAAGGGCAGGGCGCGAAGAGCGCATTGTCGCGGCAGCACGTGCCGTCGCGGAGAGCGAAGGATGGGATGCCGTGACGATCCGCCGCCTGGCCAAGGAGATCGAATACAGCCAGCCAATCCTCTATTCGCATTTCGCGAACAGGGACGCCATCGTTGCCGCGGTTGCAGTCGAGGGTTTCAAGGAGCTCGCAACCGTTCTTCGGGAAGCGGCAGGCGGGGCGAACGGGCAACGAGAGTCCCTCATGGATGTCGCCATGGCCTATTTTGCCTTCGCACTCAGTCGCCCGGCACTCTACGAGGCCATGTTTATCCTGCCGACCCAACTGCAGTTCGCCGAGGCTGAAACGAGATCGGAACTTCGGGCCGGTTTCGACGCCATTGCAGCAGCCGTGTCGCCGTTCTGTGCCGATGTGGAGATCGTGACCGAGACCTTCTGGGCAGCCCTGCATGGGCTTGCCGAGCTCGAACGTTCAGGCCGCATTCGGCCCGGCATGCGTGACAAACGCATCGCGCTTGTTGTTCAGGCGATCGTGGATGCAGGAGGAAACGCGCCTGGCCGTGGCGGATGACATTCCGTCGGATGACGCATCGGCTACCGGATGTGGACCGTGCATCTTCAACGGAGAGCTGTCGCCGGTCACCGCCGGATGCGTCGCTGTCCTTGCTCCAGACGCCACCCACCCTCCGTCCTCCTCGGGCTTGACCCGAGGACCCACTCTCATCTCGAGCAGCAGCGGGCATGGATCCCAGGCTCAGGGCCTGGGATGACGGAGGGTGGGGCGGCGTTTCGACAACCAAAGGGGGCGGCAAAATTATCAGTCGACACCGTGGCAACGAACCAGGCCCTCAACGGCCTGTTCGTACTGCTGGCGTTCGAACTCAAACGGGCCAAAGCTCGCATAATTCCGCCTTGGCCGATGCGGCTGGCTGAACCCGCCCCATATCACCTTGTCCTGGTGCAGGCGAACATGGGCGACAAGGGGCCAGCATCCGACCTCGCCACATTCACACGACAAGACATAGATTTCGCCCTGTCCACCGCCTTGTACGGGTTCCTCCCGACCAAGGAAGTAGCTCGATAGCGGACCGAAGCGGTAGAATGAGGGTACGAGCCCGCCATATCCGCCGGCAGGATCGCCATAGCCGGCGGCGCGTTCGAAGTCCGCCACGAGTTGATCCAAGCCCACTCCATCCACGCACGGAACGATGGCGACTGTCTCTTCGTCCTTGTTTTCGAACTTGAAGCTGAGAAGGTTTTTCATCTACTCTGGATAGAACCGGTCAGCGCTCGCAGTCAACTTCCCGCTATCGGGCTGACGTCGCCCAATGGCGCGTTTGAAACCTCGGCGAGGCCTTTCATGGGCAAAATTGTGGGGCGGAATTTCGATCCGGAGATCCGCAAAACATATGCAATGCTCGATATGATGAGGCGCAGCTAACGTACAATATAACGGGCGGAGAGGGACGAACGCTGCCGAACTTATCGTCCCGAGGCCGAGGGCATCTGTGAGCGAAACCAGGAACCATCACTATGTACCGCAGGGTTACCTTCGTGGTTTTGCGGTCTACCCGCCCGCCTACCCGAAGAAGGCAAAATTGCTGACGATCGATCTGACTCAGGGGAGATCGTTCACCGTATCAGTTCGCAACATCGCGGCCATTCGAGACTTCAACCGGATCGACGCGGAGGGTCATGATCCGAACGCACTAGAAAACGCTTATGCAGGCTTCGAAAGCATGGCGGCATCAGCGATCAAACGTGTTGCGAAGTCTGGCGCGTTTGAAGGCGATGACAAGATCCTGGTACTGAACCTCATCGCACTGATGGCAACTAGAAATCCGCGACTAAGGAAGAACTGGTCTGATTTTACGAACCGCCTTTACCGAATAGTGCTCGAAACGTCATTTGCGACCGAAGACCGGTACAACAAGCTTAGGAAGCGCATGGAGGCGGAGATGCCGCATGCGAAGCCTTTGGCGCAGCTGCCCTATGAGGATTTTAGGGAGTTCATTAAGTCCGACAGATACGAATTTGAGACACACCAAAATACCCTTATCAGGCTTGAGTTGGACGTCTTCGAATCGGTTTTGAAGACGCTGATTGCTAGAAAGTGGGTTTTACAAATCGCCAATGATCAGGCGGGCGACTTCGTCACATCGGATCATCCCGTCGTCCTGACCAGCCTTCGGCAGTCTCATCCAGGCGTAGGCCACGGCTTGAAGGAAACGATGCTTTTGTTTCCTTTAACTAGGAAGTGCGCTTTGATGGGGACTTTCGAGGGGGATGAAGGCGTGATCCAGGCGCCGACAACGCTTGTAGCACTGGCGAATTCAGCGGTCATTGCACGCGCTACGGCGCAGGTTTACGCATACAACGATAGTTTCCGATACGTGAAGCGCGACCAGATGTGTGCCGGCAAGGATCTTCACTGCGATCCAGATTGTCGTCTGAGGTCGATTGACGAAGACGAGGGCGAAAAATAGCGATTGGCGCGTCCGGGCCATATCCATTTCAAAGCTTGCGCGCCATCGGCGATAGACGATGCTTCCATGACTAAACCTCCGAAGGCGTGGCCGATGATGGAAAACTGCGACAGCGTCGTGTCAGGGCCTTGCACGGTGCAGGATAAGGCGGTGGTTTGTGCGATTGAACGAGGATGTCCGTTTCAGCCTCACGCAATCAAGGCGAAATAGACACGCCTATGCATAAGCAAGGACACCGATGCCGCGAGCGTTCCTGAATCCGCAAATGCGACTGGGCTTCACAGCAATTCTTGCTTTGTTGACTATAGGTCTAAGGCCCGCAGCCGGAACGCCGAAATGCCCTCCTCAGGATGAACTGCTGGCGAAAGCCGAGGTCGTGGTTGAGGCGCGCGTGAAATCGCTGTCGATCGGCGAATCCGGTTTGCTCGCGGCGGACGGCGTTCCGACGCGCATGATACGGATGGATTTGGAGATCAAGAGAGTCATTAAGGGCAAATACCCTGGAAAAGACGCGATCGTGTACGGAGCCGTGTTTCCTCCCGGGCCGTTCACGGAACTGACCAGGATGGCGCTGTTTGCCGGACTCGGTGGCGACGACACCTTCGAATGGGAGCTTTATCGCCTAGAAATAAGTACTGGTGTGGAGTTCTTTTCGATGAATGCCTGCAGCTACTACAAGTTTCCAGACTATGCGGCTGGTCCCCGCTGATCGATGGTTTCACAGCGCAATCGACGCACGACGACGTCCCGCCACCAATCATGAAATGACAGGAAGTACGGGGCGGCGGGCGCGCCATTCCGACGCTGCTCGCCGCCCCCGCCTAGGCGATCCCTCTCTCGGCTGCTTCACGCCCGCTTCCGCCGCATCTGCGTGACGCTCCGCCAGACGGCCGACACCAGGAAGTAGAAGGCGCCGAGGCCGGCATAGCCGGCGATGTTGGCGATTGACGGCGCTTCCGGCATTTGCGCCTGGGCGATGAAGAAGGCGCCTGCCACCGCGGATTGGCCGCCGCTGAGGATCATCGCCCACTGGCCGCCATTGGTCCTCCAGCGCCGGACAGCGGTTCCAAGCTGCAGCAGGCCGGAAAAGATCGCCCAGAGGCCAAAGACGCCGAGAACCCAGTTCATGCTCATCGTCAGGGCGACGATCACGGCGGCGGTCGTCACCGCGCTGACGGCGACGTTGGTCGCCTGGCTGCGGTTGTTTGCCAAGCCGCCACTCCGCGCTGCGTCGATGAGGTTGGCGGCGGCATCCCAGGCCGGGTAGAGGATCAGCAAGGCGGCCGCGACGGCAGGCGACTGGCCGCCGGCCGTCAAGGCTGCGGCGACCCAGATGGCGGAAAAGGCTGCTCGCGTGAAGTAATAGCGCGTCAGCCACTCTTCCCTGTCGCCAGACGCGACGGTGGTTTGATCGGTGGTCATCATGATCTCTTTCCTGTGTGTGATGGTGTCTGATTTGGCGGGCTCACCGTCATGCATGGCGGCGTCCGTCATCACGATGGGGTTCCATGGCTTGCCGGCACTGCCCGAGCATTGCCGGGCGGCTGTCGAGACGACGTTCTCCGCCGTTCGGGTCCATGCCTGCCGGTCAGGCGGCATTCCCTGGTAAATCGCCGGTCGAACCGGGGGCGGCCCGGCCGACCGGCGACGACGTGGTCACATGGGCGGGACCACGCCATTTTTCCCGACGAGCACCTGATGGGCGAGGGGGCCCGAGGCAGCCTTTTCGGCGGGGATGAAGACGACGGCGCCGAGCACGAGATCGTCATTGGTGGCCGGAGCGATGGTCACGACGGGCGTGCCGTCCGGAATGGCGATCTTCTTTTCCTTGCCGTGATAGGAGACGGTGACGGTGCGGCCATCGACGCCCTTGACGGCGTCGGCGACGGTCGCATTGGTCATACTGCTGTTGGGCTTGAGGTCCCAGCCGTAGCTGCCTTCACCCGCACCCTTCATCGCCGGCGGGAAGATCAGCACTTCAAGCGCGCCGTCGCCGCCGTCTGCGCTCGGCAGGGATGCGATGCCGACGAAGTCGCCCGGCTTGATGTCGGTGATCGCAGCATTTGCAACGCTCGCCAGTTTCCAGCCATCGGCAAGCGTGACATCGACGGTCTCTCCCTCGCGGGTCTTCACCTTGAGAGCGGAGCCGCTGTAGCTGACGATGCTGCCCCTGATATGGATCTGCTCGGGTTTCTGGTCTTCGGCATGGACGGGCGCCGCTGGAAGTGCCGCCGACGCGACGGCGGTGAGCCCCAGCACGAGGGCGGGGAGGATGTTCTTGATCATGTCGTTCTTCCTACTAGTTGGTAGTTTTGCTGAACGTCGTTGTCGCTCCGGGCTTTTATTCCGCCCGGAACTTTATCGAGCGGCGGTCGGAGTGAGCCGCTGCAAGGTGGGGGCCAGAATGGTGGCGAAGACCTCCGGGGTCCCGTAAGCACGGGCTGACAGCATGGCGCCGTGGACGGAGGCCATGAAGGCTTCAGCCTCGACACGCGGTTCGCTCGACAGTTTCAAGCTCCCGTCCGTCAAGCCTCGCTCCATCACCGAGGTCAGCCATGTCGAAGCAAAGCGGAAGAAAGCCCTGACCTCGGCTGCGACCTCCGGCGGCAGCGCCGGCAGTTCGCTTGCCAGCAGGGCGCAGACGCAAAACGGCCGGCTGGCGTCCTCGATGCACTGGGCCCAGTGGCCCGCATAGGCTTGGAGGAGTGCCAGAGGATTCCGCACCTGTCGCTCCAGGCCGGCGATACCCGCCTCCGCATCTTCGCGATATCGCACGACAAGCGTCCGCACCAGGTCGGTCTTGCTCGGAAAGTGGTGATGGATGCTGGCCTTGCGGATGCCGACGACGGCAGCAATATCGGCATAGCTGAAGCCGTTATAGCCTCCGGTCATGATCAGCGCTCGGGCAGAAGTCAGGATTTCGTCGGACGTCGTCGAAAGATTGCTCATGGCTCTTATCTACCTTCCAGTAGGAAGGCTGTCAAGCGGAAAGCTGAACTCCTGCGGTCGAGGGCCGGTGGCAGCGGCAGAAGCAGAAAAGTACTCGTCAGGCCGCACCTAAGTCCTGAGTGCTGCGCTCTATCAGGTCCGGCGAAGCGGCATGAGCCCGTGTCCGAAGTTCGGGTTGCCGGCGATAAGCCGCGGGCAGCTATTTTGCCATAACGCCCGCACTCACGGGATCGCTGCGGATGCCTGCAATCGGACCGATGCGGTCATGGCTCCCTGCGTTATGTCCGGTTCCGGCGGTGATCCCGCCTTAGCTTGGCAGCTAACGGCCTGAAGCGGTCGTTACATCGTTTGCGCTTTTATCGGCTATTGATGCGCTATGCCACGTCGTCGGCAGAGATGTGCTTAACTTCGGTAATTCTCACCAGCGGGATCTCCGCGCGTTCATTCGCCTCCCTCACATCTTGCTCCGACGAAGCGTCGAACAGGCAGAATGATCGTTCTTCCGATGGTACGAATGTCGAGCGAAGATAACGCACTGGCTTACCCTGGCGGGTCATCTCTGCGGTGACGTTCTTCGCCCGGGACGCGGCGGCGCTTAGCTGATCGGAGGTAATGCCGGGGAGGTGTCTTTCGACCATATACTGTGGCATGATGGTTGTCCTTGGGTTGAGCGATGATGGCAAGCGTTTGAACATGTTTCGCGTTCGCTTTGAACTTCCGGCAGTTAAGAATGGACATCTATTTTGCCGCCGTATTCACAGACCTCGTCCGACACTCAGCGGTTTGGAACAGGGTTTCGCGCGACACGATCACGAGCGCAATTGCGGAGTATCGATACCTGTCTCAGATGCTTGCCAGCCAATACGGGCGACGGCACGAGAACTTTACAGGGGACGGGCATCTTTACCTATTCGAATCTGCTGATGTAGCCGTCCATTTCTCGTTGAAGCTCATCGCCTACTGGAAGCAACGACGGCGTCATTTGACCTCCGACCAGGCGCATGACCTGCCAATCCGGGTGGGCTGCCACTTCGGTGAATGCTCTCGAATGCACGATGACGATGCCTGGATCGGCCGTGCATTGAACATCGCGAAGCGCGYGGAATCGTCTGCCGAACCGGATACGCTCTTCGTCACGCAGACAGTGCTCGATCTCATCGATTTGCCGGTCTACCTCTTTCACGAGGTTGACGTTTTCGAACTCAAAGGCGACTACCTACCCAGGCGGCATCTTTATCGGTTGGTGTCAGTCGACCACATGGCACTTGCTGCACGGTCCGAAGAGCGGATGACTGCCGAGGACTGGTTCTTGAAAGGGGCCGGGATAGCCGGCAKGGATAGGCGGCAGTTGGCAGAGGAACGGCATTGCTACGAAAAAGCATTGGAGCTCCGCGCCGACTATCCGGAAGCGCACAATAACCTCGGTGTCATCTTGAAAGCCGCTGGCAACAGAACCGCCGCCGAGGCCCGCTACCTGGATGCCATTCGTCTCTGGCCGCAATATCCGGAAGCTCATTACAATTTCGCGATCCTTCTTGAGGAAACCGACCGCCCTGATGAAGCGGCAGTACATTATCGGCAGGCTCTGAAGTGCCGGCCAGACTACGTGGACGCTCTTCTGCGTCTCGCCGGACTTTTCGACGCATGGGGGGATCGGTTCGAAGCGCATCATCACTTCAAAGAGGCGCTAAGGCTGAGGCCCGGCTTTGCCGAAGCCCACAACAATTTCGGAGTCTTCCTTGAGAAACACGGTGATGCTGAAGAGGCTGAATCGCATTATAGGCAGGCGCTGCAGGTTAGGTCGGATTACGCCGAAGCTCACTACAACTATGCGATGCTTCTCGAAGGGCGAGATATCGGGGCGGCAGAATCACACTATCGAGCAGCCTTGAGGTCGTCGCCGGGATATGCGGAAGCGCACAATAATCTGGCGGTGCTTCTTCATGAGAAAGGCGACCTATCGGATGCCAAGTCACATTATCTCACCGCTATAAGACTGCGTCCTTCTGACCCGCAGACGTATCGAAATCTATCCCTTCTCCTGACAGAAATGGGCGAGGAAGAGCAGGCTGACCGATATGACCGGAAAGCGAACGAGCTCTCTTCAGGTTGAGCTTACGCGGCAAACGAATGCTTTGCCGCATTCGAGGACCTCGGCAGACTGATTCCGTCGCCATACGACCGACTACCGTTCGTCAGGCTGCACCTTGACTCCGGTGCAAGCGATGATGGCGTCGGTTGTAGCGACTGGCCTTGACTCGCCTCGCACCACCAGAACATAATCGGAACATCTAATATGCAGGATGGAGTTCTGGATGTGCGGCCGCGTCTATATCAAGACCTCGCTTGAGGAACTGGTGCGCAATTTCGCCTTCGCGGAGCGTGGTGCGATCGATGCGCTCGGGAACCGATTTCCACGCTACAACGGCGCGCCGACGCTGGATTATCCCATCATCATTCGCGACATGGTCCGCGAACCTGATATTATGGGGCCGGTATTCGCAAGCGCTCGCTGGGGTCTGATGCCGGCATGGATGAAGCCGGGAGGGCGTCCGCCGCCGATCAATGCGCGCTGCGAGGGCATCGGTACCAACGGCCTGTTCCGCTCGGCCTACAGGTCGCGCCGTTGCCTGGTGCCGATCAACGGCTTCTTCGAGTGGAAGGATATCTTCGGCACCGGCAAGAACAAGCAGCCCTATGCGATCGCCATGGCTGACGGCTCGCCCTTTGCGCTCGCCGGCATCTGGGAGATTTGGCGCAGCCCGGAAGGCGTAGACATCAGAAACTTCGCAATCGTGACCTGTGAGCCGAATGCGATGATGGCGCAGATCCATGACCGCATGCCGGTCGTCCTGCACCGCGAAGATTACGAGCGCTGGCTATCGCCGGAGCCTGATCCGGCCGATTTGATGAAGCCGTTCCCGGCGGAACTGATGACCATGTGGCCGATCGGCCGCAATGTGGGTTCGCCCAAGAATGACACGGCTGACATCATCGATCCGATCGACCCCGATCCGGAACCGACGCTGATCTGAATTCACCGGCTCGGGCGGGAGCCATCCATCAACCATGCGGTCAAAGAGATACCTCGCGAGAGGACAGGACGACGCATGCCAGAACAAATCACATGGAAATCGTGGGAATATGTCAGCGGCCGGGAAATCAAATACAAATGGCGGCACGCCTGGAGGGAGAAACCCGGCGACGATTACGTCGCTTTTGACGGCGATACCCAGATCGGAAGGATATTCCGGTCACAGGCAGGCGGAGTGGTCGATAATCGATGGTTCTGGATCGTGGCGACAGACGGCAGCCATCGACTGGATTGGCCGTCGGCTGGATACGAGGACAGTGCCTACGTCGCCTCAAGGCGGCTCGAAATGATCTACGAGAGCATCAAGAGCGGGAAACGGAGGACGGCGCACCCATGAGCATCGAAGGCCATTCGAGTGCACCGGGCGCCAATGTGATCGTTGAGCATTATTGCGAGCACCGGCTTGCTGACGGCACACGCTGCAAGGAATGGGGAGGCTGGGGCAATAGCCCGTCCCCGGCCGTGCCAACGCGCTGGTGGTGTTGGGAACACTTCCCGTACAAGACATTTGAACAGGAACAGGCGCTCAGGCGGAAGCTGGAGGCGGCCGAGGGTGGGAAAATCATCCCATGAGGGCTGGCTGATTGAGTTCCGCCGTCAGCCGTCGGTCGAAACGGTGACAGGCTTCCACGCTTCGATCTCCTGCTGGAGGCGAACGATCCTGTCCGACACGTGCTTGAGGGCGTCGCTGCCGAGCAGAAGCTGCGGTGGAGGATTATCGGATTCGATGAGCTCTAGAACCGCGGCGGCCAGTTTGGCGGGATCGCCGCGCTGCTTGCCGCTGACGGCCCGTCGCGCCTCGCGTATCGGATCGAAAAGGCCGTCATAATCGGCGATCGACCGCTCCGTGCGGACCATCGATCGTCCGGCCCAGTCCGTCCGGAAGGAGCCGGGGCAAAGGGTCGTCACATGCACCCCGAACGGGGCCATTTCCGCGCGCATCACCTCCGATATGCCTTGAAGCGCAAATTTGCTGCCGCAGTAATAGGCGATGCCGGGCATGGTGATCATGCCGCCCATCGAGGTAACGTTGACGATGAACCCGCGGCGTCGCGCGCGAAACCTCGGCAGAAATGCCTTGGCAACGGCGACGGCGCCGAAGACGTTGACGTCGAACTGCCGCCGCATCTCTTCGATCGGCGACTCCTCGAGCACGCCCTCATGGCCATAACCGGCATTGTTGATCAGCACGTCGACAGGCCCATGCTCGTCTTCCGCGTGGCCGACGACATCATCGATGCGGTCGAACTCGGTGACGTCGCAGAGGACCGGCCGCAGGCCAGGCAGGGTTTCGGCGAGCACTATGCGTGAGGATTCTGAGCGCACGGTGCCAATCACCGTGTGGCCCGCCTGAACAGCGGCGGAAGCGATGGCCAGCCCGAAGCCGGAATTCGATCCGGTGATGAAGAAGGTCTTTCCTGACATCGGCAATATTCCTTGATTGAGGATGGGATTTGACAAATAGTATAAAGAAACCCATGCCGCGATGGCGGATTCTCTGAATATGTTGCCAAATCCTATGCAAGGGGATCGCGGCCCATCCAGGCGAGCGGAGATGGTCGCGCTGGCCGGACGTCTCGCCCCCCGTCACGGATACAATCCGACCGCGCTTGCTTCCGTCCGCATCCTGCGCACCGAAGCGGTGCTCCACGACATCCCGGTGCTCTATAGGCCGGGCGCGGTTTTCGTCCTGCAGGGCAGCAAGCAGGGCATCCTCGAAGGCGAGGTCTTCCTCTATGATGAGGAGCATTATCTGGCGGTGTCGCTGCCCGTCCCGTTCCGGATGACGTCGACCGCCAGTCCCGAGCGGCCCTTGCTTGCGGTCTATGTCGAGTTCGATATGCAGATTGCAGCCGAGATCGCACTGCAGGTGGAAAAACATGCCGAACTGCCAGGCGACGAGCCGAGAAGTCTCGTGTCGAGCAGGATGTCTGGCGAYATCGAGGATGTGCTGCTGCGCCTGCTGATGGCGCTCCGCAGCCGCGTCGAGACGGATGTGCTTGGCGCCGGCATTCTGCGCGAACTGCACTACCGGGTCCTGGTCGGTCCGCAAGGCGGCGCGATGATCGCTGCCCTCCAGCAGAAAGGCAGATCCGGAAAGATCATTCAGAGCCTAGCCTGGCTGCGGAAAAACTATGGCCTGGAGATTGCGGTCACCGATCTGGCAAGAGACGTCGGCATGAGCGTTCCGTCCTATCATGTCCATTTCAAGGGTCTGACCGGCAACAGTCCGATGCAATACGTCAAGGCCATGCGGCTTCACGAGGCAAGATTGATGATCGCGCGCCAGACGGGAACGATTGCCGAGGTCGCGGCTTCGGTCGGCTACGCCAGCCCGGCGCAGTTCAGCCGCGATTTCAAACGGCATTTCGGGCGCACCGCATCCGAAGAGATCAAGTGGGTCCAGCGCCACCTTGGCGAACTGGGTGACGATCACGGCTAAAGCAAGTCTCACGCGTCCGACGGTGCAACGGCCCGCAACGCGGTCCTGACGATCGCATCGCCGAACTCCGGCGAGACCGGGCGATGGCCGACCAGCAGCCGGAAGAAGACCGGTCCGTAGATCATGTCGAGCAGCGCCTCCATATCAAGCGGCGGAACGATCTCTCCCCGAGCCAGAGCCTCCTCCAGGATGACACGACCCGCGTTGCGGCTCGACAGGATCACCTGATTGCGGAAGGCCTTGGTGAATTCGCTTTCCGGGTCGGCGGCCGCAAGTGCCATCGTGATCTGCCGCCCGCGCGTGCTCGCAAAGGCAGTCACCAGTCCGCTCATCTGCGCGCCGAGAGCCGCCTGCGCCGTACCCCCTCCAACCTCCGCTTCCGGTAGCCGGTTGACCAGAAGCGCGGCCATCGCCAGTTCCTGCGCGTTGGCCCAGGAGCGGTAGATCGTCGGCTTGCCGACACCGGACCGCGCCGCCACGGCTTCGATCGTCATGCGGCCAAAACCTTCGGCCATCAGGATTTCATGGGCGGCCTCCAAGGCACGCCTCTGCGCGGCAGCGCTTGGCGGCCGCCCTCGTTTCTTCGGTTTTGCACTACTCTCTTGACTCATATCTTTACGATACGTAACGTTAATATATAACCCAGTCAAGGAGGATCATCCATGCCGAGTTTTGCCCGAAAAGTGAGCGCCTACTTCATCGTCAAGGATGCGGCACGGGCCATCGACTTCTACAAGGAGGCTTTCGGCGCCACGGAAGTCTTCCGCATGACCGATCCTTCGGACGGGCGGATCGGCCATGCCGAGCTGCGTTTCGGAGAGACGCTGATGATGTTGGCAGACGAATATCCGGACTTCGGCGCCCTGTCTCCCGACGCCGTCGGAGGCTCGCCGGTGACCTTCCACATGGACACGGTGTCGACCGACGAAGCACTGGCGCAGGCGCTGTCGGCCGGGGCGACGATGTTGCGCCCGGCGACCGACCAGAGTTTTGGCGAGCGGGTGGCGCAGGTGCTTGATCCCTTCGGTCATCGCTGGATGTTGTCGCAAACCATCGAGCAGGTCACGCCTGAGGAGATGCAACGCCGCTGGAACGAGGACATGTCGGCGTGAGTGCCGCAGCCCTTGGCGGGCTGGATTTCCGCGCTACCTCTGCACGCGGCGATGGAGGAAGACGATGAAAATCCGTAAGTTCGCGGTTACCGACGTGGCGTTGGAGCGTTCCCCCGGGCAGGAGGCGGACATCTTCGTCGGCAATCTGGTCGACGAGCGACAGGGAGGGCCGATCACCATCGGCTATGGACGCTACGCGCCCGGCCAGAGCCTGACCGAGACGATTGAAGTCGACGACGTCATGATCGTTCTGGAAGGGCGGCTATCGGTCTCGACGGATTTGGGAACAGTCACCGCCGGGCCAGGCGAGATCGTCTACATGCCCAAGGGCGAAGCGGTGACCATCCGCTCGCATGAGGAAGGCGCGCTCACCGCCTATGTCACCTATCCGCATTGGCGCCCGGCGCACGCGTAAGCCGCGGTCTGCGGCTCAGCGCTTGTATTCCGGCTCGCTGCGATCGAGCGCGCGTTTCACGGACTCCAGATGGAGCCGGGCCGACTCCGGGTCTCCTTCGCGCATTTGCCGGTACGCCGCCTCGGCGATCTCAGGCGCGACGGCAAGGACCTGGCGTCCGGTTGACAGGGCGAGCGTCTGCACTTCGCAGGCACGCTCGAGATAATAGAGGTCGTCCCAGGCCTCGGCGATATTGGGTGCGCAGACCATCACGCCGTGGTGCTTCATGAAGACGATGTCGGCATCGCCGATCGCAGCCGCGATCCGATCGCCCTCGCGCGCGTCGAGCGCCAGGCCGTTATAGTTGCGGTCGACGGCCGTGCGTCCATAGAATTTCAATGCGGTCTGCCCGGCAAAGATAAGCGGATCGCCCTCCGTCATCGACAGAGCGGTGGCATAAGGCATATGGGTGTGGAATGCCGCCTTGGCGCGCGGGACGTTCTTGTGAATCCTGGCGTGGATGTAAAATGCGGTGGCCTCGGGCTGCCCGCTGCCCGACACGACGTTGCCGTGAAAGTCGCAGATCAACAACATCGATGCCGTCAGTTCGGCGAAAGCGTAGCCGTAAGGGTTGACGATGAACAGGTCGTCATAGCCGGGAACGACGGCCGAGAAATGGTTGCAGATCCCTTCCTCCATGCCGAGCCTTGCCGCCATCCGGAAGCAGGCCGCAAGATCGACGCGGGCCTGCCAGATGTCGTCCGTGTCGAGTTTCGGCTGGTTGGGGCCGCCGGCGGGCGATGGGGCCGTATTGAGGGAGTGCGCCATGGGGTCGTTTCAGATTGGTGTCGAAGGAGAGGGTGGCTGTGTTCTGGATTACCCCCGGATCAGCCTCGCATCAAGGCGGCTGGAGACAAACATGATTCGGTTCATTTGCCTATTTTGGGTGAGTACGCTGCTCGACGGGTGTGTCTTTCCGTATCCGCGAGCCTGGAATGACGGAGGTTGGGGACGCGCTTTTGCATTTTTACGCACCGCTCTCCGGCGATTGCACTGGAAGGTAGTTCATAGGAACGAGGCCGCTCTGCAGATCGGGGCCATCGGGTTGCCCCGGATCATAGAAGACGCCGTTATCGCCGTCATAGAGGATGAAGTGGTCTCCTTCGACATGGACGACCGCTACGCCGCAAACATCGCCCCAGCTCTCTGCCTTGCGTAATCCGCCCGTCTGCCAGCCCAACGCGGTCAGGACGCCGCGCAGTTCTTTCCACGTTGTGTAATGATTGGTCTGAACGCCCCAATCGATCATGCCGGCAAGCTGGTCGTAGGGTTTGCCCGTCAGCATCTGCAAGACGAAAACGCCGCAGCCATCATCCCTTGGACATTGCGTAACAAAGTTGAAGCGGACCTTGTCGGCTGCGGGTTGTGTCAATGTTCAGTTCCTGCGGTTGCGTGTCAGGCGGCTCCCTGAGTGTCGACGCCCGTGACATCTGCAACTGGTTGAATTGTCCGGTCGGGCGTTCTGCGCGCGTCAGAATACCTGTGGCGAGCGCAGGACGAGAAAATCGATGAAGGTGCGGACTTTGGCGGAAAGGTATTTCCGGCTCGGATAGACGGCATGCAGCGTATTGCTGATGCCGAGCGTCTTCGGGAACACCACTTCGAGCCGGCCTGCTTTCAGATCCTCCTCCACCAGCCATTCCGGCAGGAAGACCAGGCCCATGCCCCGCAAAGCCGCCAGGTGCAGAAGTGTCTCGTTGCTGCTCAGCAGCACATTGCGGAAGGTGACCTTATGCCGGTCGTTTTGGCGGCCCAACAGCAGGCTTTCGCTGACATTGATGCCATTATAGCGAAGCAGCGCATGGCCGTTCAGCTCGGCGATGCTCTGGGGTCGCCCGGCGCGCTTGAGATAATCCGGCGATGCCATCATGCGGAATTCTATCTTCGCCAAGGGGCGCGCGACGAGACCCGGATCGAGCCGTTCGGACGACATGGCCCGCAGGGCAAGGTCAAAGCCCTCATCGACCAGATTGGTGATCCGGCCGCTCAGATCCATGTCCAGGCTGACATCCGGATAACGCTGGTTGTATTCGGCCAGAATATCGACAAAGCCTGAACTGGCTGCCCATACGGGCGCACTGAATTTGAGCGTCCCGCGCGGCGCAACCGTGACATTGCCGATCGACGCTTCCAGTTCGTCGAGCCCTTCGAGCATCTGCCGTGTCTGGTTGAAATAAAGCGCGCCGGGTTCGGTAAGCGTGACACTCCGGCTGGTCCGGTTCAAGAGCCGGCTTCCCAGGCGCGTCTCCAGATGCATCACATGTTTGCTCACCATCGCCGGCGAGAGGTTCAAACGGCGTGCTGCCGCGGTGAAGCTCTTGAGCTCGGCAATCAGGCAAAACACCCGCAGGCTGATCATCGTGTCCATGATCATCAACCTAGAGGAAATGATGCGTGTACGCAAAGCCAATTGATCAATCCAGGGAAAATCAAGACAGTCGCTGACAAGGCTGGCGGACTGAGGCGATCGATCCGCCGGATGTTCAGCCGACGCGGCGGTGGCGATAAGGAATGGCGACGTGAAGACATCGAGACTGCCCACCTATTTCCTCAGCCATGGCGGCGGCCCCTGGCCCTACATGACCGGTGGCTTTCGCAGCAATTTCGACAAGCTCGAGCAGTCGCTGATCGAGATGCGGGCCGAACTTCAAGATCTGCCGAAGGCGGTGCTGGTCGTTTCGGGCCACTGGGAGGAGAGGGGCTTTGCCGTCTCTTCGGGCAGCAACCCGGGCATGGTCTACGACTACAGCGGCTTCCCCGACTATCTCTATCAGATCAAATATGGCGCGCCGGGCTCCCCCGAGCTGGCGGGTCACGTGCAGGATCTGCTGCATTCCGCCGGCATCGACGCCAGGCCCGACCCCACTCGCGGCTTCGATCACGGCACCTTCAGCCTGATGAAGCCGCTCTATCCGAACGAAGACATCCCTGTGGTCCAGCTTTCGCTGGATGCCGGCTACGATCCGGCGCTGCATCTCAAGGTYGGCCGGGCGCTCGCGCCGCTGCGCGACGAAGGCGTGCTGATCATCGGCAGCGGCCTCAGCTACCACAACCTGTCGGCCATACAGGGCACGGCCGGACACGGCCCGTCCCGTCTTTTTGACGCCTGGCTGCAGGAGACGCTGATCCGCTCGCCCTTCGACCAGCGCACCGAGCGGCTTGTCGAATGGGAGAAGGCCCCCGCCGCCCGCGCGGCGCATCCGCGTGAGGACCACCTGATCCCCTTGATGGTGGCGGTGGGTGCGGCCGAGGACGAACCGGGCGCCGTTACCTATCACCAGAAAGACTTCGCCGGCGGCCTGACCGCATCGAGCTTCCGCTTCGGCAATGTTCCCTCCGCCCCTCAATCAAAAGGAGATGCGCAATGACCAGCGCAACGTTCAAGCCGATCGTCTATCTCAAGGAAAACTGCCCCTTCTGCCTCAAGGTTCGCCTGTTCCTTCTGGAATCGGGACTGGCCTCGGACGTTGAAACCCGCGACTTCGCCCCCGACAGCGAGGGCGAGGAGAAGATCCGCGCCGAGCTTCAGCCACATCTCGACAAGGTGAGCTTTCCCGCCGCGCAGCTTGAGCCCGGCCGATACGTCACCGAATCCGACGACATCGTTGCGTTTTTTGCAGCCAAGGCAGGCCGCGATCCGGCCGGCATGACGGTCTACCAGAACTATGTCGACGGCGTCTTCGCCATGTCGATGAAGCTCTGGAAAGAAAACCAGGAACTGAAGAAGGCGGCATCCGCCGCCTGAACCCTCCCATCAACCCTCTTTGGAAAATCCCGATGACCGATACCAGCAAATGGACGCCATATGTCCTCGCCATCCTGCGCATCATCACCGCGCTTCTCTTCCTCGAACACGCGACCATGAAATTCCTGCAATTTCCGGGTCCGATTCAGGGCGTGCCCTATCCGCTTCCCACCATCATGATCATCGCCGGCGCCATCGAGGTGATCACCTCGGCTCTGATGCTCGTCGGCTTTCAAACGCGCGTCGCCGCTTTCATCGCCTCGGGCGAAATGGCGGCCGCCTATTTCATGGGCCACATGCCCTATGGCTTCTGGCCGGCGCTGAACATGGGCGAAGTCGCCATCCTGTTCTGCTTCATCTTCCTCTACATCGCCTTTGCCGGTGGCGGGGCATGGACGCTCGACACCGCGCGTCGTCCGGCCACGGCTTAAGACGATAGGAAACGGCCCATGCCGGGCTGCCGGCCGGCAGCCTGGTCTCACGCCCAAACGCGACGACAATTCTGGAGATCCACGATGAAAGCCGCCCTTCTCAAATCCTACGGCGATGTCGATCAGTTCGAAATCGGCGATATCCCGACGCCGAAGCCCGGACCGGGCGAAATCCTGATCAAGATCGAAGCTTCCGCCGTCAATCCTTTCGACCTCATTCTCCGCCAGGGTTTCATGGCCAAGTTCATTCCGCTGCCGCTGCCGGCCGTGCTCGGGGGCGACGCCGCCGGCACCATCTCGGCACTCGGCGACGGCGTCACCGGCTTTGCGGTCGGTGACCGGGTCGTCGCCGATTTCGCGGCAAACGGCAAAGGCGCCCATGCCGAATATGGCGTGCTTCCCGCCACATCCGCCGCCAAGCTGCCGGCTGGCCTGAGCTTCGAAGAGGGTGCGTCGCTGGTCAAGGCCGGATTGACCGGACGCCAGGCCGTCGAGGCGCTTGATGTCAAGGCCGGCGACCGGGTTCTGGTCTCCGGCGGCCTCGGAACCGTCGGCCGTTCGGCCATCCAATATCTCAAGCAGATCGGCGCCAAGCCGGTGGCCGGCGTCCGTCCCGAGCGGCTGAGCGAAGGCCGGGAACTGGCCGGCGAAGCGCTCGACATCACGCTCCCCGCCGCAAGCCCGGACTTTGCCTATGCGATCAGCGCTGCCGGCCCGGTGGCCGGCAACCTGATCGGTCATGTCCGCGATGGCGGTACGGTCGCCAGCATCGTTCCGGTGCCGGAAGGCGCCAATGCCGGAGACCGCGTCACCATCCATAAACTCTTCCACCGCACCGACGCGGCGACGCTCGACGCCGTGCTGGATGCCGCCGTGCGCGGCCTCCTGGTCATCCCGATTTCCCATACCTTCACCCTGGAGGAGATCGGTGCGGCGCAGAATGCAGTCGCAGCCGGAGCCCCGGGCAAGGTCGTGCTCAAGCATTGAGGGTTGAAGACAGGGCCGGAGCGGGGTGCAGATCTCTTGATCCTGCACCCCGCTCCGGCGGTTGCACTGAAAGGTTGCTCATAGCAAAACACCCGTCTTGACTCTCTTCGCTATCAGAACATAATAAGAACATCGGCGCGGCGGCCGCCATCTGAAAACCCGAAGATATGGAGAGCGGATATGCGTGAGCAGCCGATCGGCGAAGCCGTGGAAGATGATGCGTGGCCTGCAAGTGATGTAATGTGGCCGCCGGAGAAGGAGATTGGGGTCTCCGAGGCGCATGCAAGCCTGGCCAAGGCCGTGGCGGGAAGTCGCGGCGTGCGATATTTCACGGCCTTCATCATCGACGTCCCCAGCGATGCTTATCTTGGCGATGTCCAGATGGCGATCGACGAGGCTGCCGGCGCGGCCTGCGGCATCCTGCTGACGACGCATGTTACCGGCCGTGACGCCGCAACGGGCGAGCCGATTCTCACCCAGGAAGCCACGCGACCGTTCAAGTTTCCCTGCAGCGAGGGCGTCGCGAAAGCCATAGCGAGCTTCTGCGACAAACTCAAAATGGCGGGCATCTTCCCTTGAGTGCCGCCATGCAACGCTTCTAAAGCGCGTCGCAATCTTTCAGATTTGCTCCTTGCGCTTTAGGTCCTTGTTTTTACGCATGTCGTTATCGCAAAACCGCTGCACACTTTTGCGCGACATGCGTGAGCCGGATCTCTCGAAAACGCCGGTGCATCGTCGCCGCGACGACGGCGCTTCCATCCGGTGACGCTTGGTCGCATTCGAAAGCGTGGGTAAATTGATGATCGACCTTGTCGATTCCTGCGTCGTAGGATCGATTGCCGTCAGGAAACACGGAATTTGCCCCTATGCCCATCTTTCATGCGAAGTGTACCTGTGGCGCCCTGTCCCTGGAGGTCGATGGCGATCCTGTGCACAACCACGTCTGCACCTGCACGCGTTGTCAGCGTGCATCCGGCAGTGCGCTTGCGCACAATGTGTGGTTCCCCGAGGAAAATGTCCGGGTCGTCTCCGGAGAATATTCCGTGTGGTATCCGCAAGGCGAAACCACACCGGATGTGATGAAAGCCTTTTGCCGGATCTGCGGCGGGGGCGGATTTTCGAAATCCGGAACATATTTTCCCGGCACCGTCGTCGTCGCCGGCGGCACATTCGCCGATCCGTCCTTTCCCGCGCCGGATCATGTTCATTGGTGGGACAATCGTCCGCATTGGCTCGATCTCGCCGAGCCGATCGAGCGTCTTGCCGGAAATTGAACTCTGCGGGCATCGCCTGGATCACCAGCTTGAGCGGGCGCTCGATATCGCCCGCGCAGCAGCCGCTCTTGTGCGTTTCGAGGGCCGCTGCCCCAGCGTCACATCGGCGGCATCGTCTCGAATTTCGGCACCGCCGGATCGACCCGGTCCCAGGCGAGGCCGCGCACAGTGTAGGTCACCATCTGCGGTTGGTATCGGGTGGGATCGTCGAGGCTTGCGGCGTGAATGGTGAAGAGATCCGGCATGGCAGAGAAGGTGAGGTAGACCGGCGTGCCGCAGGCGGGGCAGAAGCCGCGCGTCTTGACGTTGCCGCTGTCGGCGACCATGTCCCAATGCGTCGCCTTGCCGTCGAGCTTCACCGCCTGCCGGCTCGGGAAGGTCAGATAGGATCCGTGCCCGGTGCCGCTGGTCGCCTGGCAGTCGCGGCACTGGCAGTCGTTCATCGCAATCGGCTCGGCTGCGATTTCATAGTGGATCGCACCGCAGGCGCATCCGCCGGTGTAAGGCTTGCTCATATCTTTCTCCTGATGAAGCGCTGCTCAATAAAATGTTGCGTCGGCAAGCGCGATGTCTGCCGCCTCAGTCCGTCTCGTCGACGATGGCGCCGATGTTCTTCACGACCTTCTTCCAGCCTTCGCCCATCTTCTGGAAGGCCGTTTCATTCCTGGGCAGGACGAAGCCGGAATGGATGAGGCGAAGCCGCGTGCCGGCTTCGACCTCGGACAGAATGAAGGTGACGACAGTGTTAAGCGGGGAGCCGTAGCCGGCATTTCCCTCATGCCCGCCTTTCCAGGCATAGGAGAGACGCTCGTTCGGCTTCACCTCCAGCACCTGGCAGTGAATGGTGCCGTCCCAGGCGCCGGCCGGCGTCGTCTRGTAGGTGAAGCGTTTGCCTTCCACCGGCTCGAAGCCCGCCGGCATCATCAGCCAGCGGCCCATCAGATTGGCCGTGGTCAGCGTTTTCCAGAGCGTCTCCGGCCGATGCGGGAAAACCTCGTCAACCACGATCTCTTGCGTGTCGGGCTTCAATGCGGCGTCGCTCATGGATCGATTTCCTTCAGCAAAGTTCTGAGATTGGCAAAACGGTCGCGCCAGAAGACGCCGTAATGGCTCATCCAGTCGACAAGCGGCTCCAGGCCTTCCGGCTCGGCGCGGTAATAGACCTTCCGGCCTTCGGGGCGCTCAGTAACAAGGCCCGCCTGTTTCAGGGTCTTGAGATGCTGCGAAACCGCGCCCTGCGTGACGCTGCTTGCCCGCGTCAGTTCGACGACGGTGATCTCATCGGCGTTGACGATCTGCTCAAACACGGCCCGACGTGTGGGATCGGCAAGCGCGCGCATGACGGCGGTGATGGAAACGGCTTCGGTCATGAAGAAATCAATAGCGCATGCTAATTGATGAGTCAATACTAATTTGTTTTTTCGATAGCCAGTCGCTACGCCGCTCAGGTGGTGCGCATCCGGCTGTTCTTTACGGAATGATCCAACGCCTTCTTGCATTGGGAACAAAACGCGCCTGGCGATGTTGCTACTCCGATGGTGATAGCACCGTGGGAGGAAGTTTATGCATCAATCTGTTCAATTCGTGCTGGTCGGCCTGGCCGCGATAACCGGGCTGACGATCTCGCCGACGATCGCAGCCGCGCAGGACTTAGAGTTGCGTGTCGGCCCCGGCGGACTAGGCGTTTACGATCGTGATCGCGACCCTGACCGATATGACCGATATGACCGGCGCGGACGGCGAGGCTGCGATCCGGACGATGCCCTCGACATCGCACGCGGCGAAGGACTTCGCAGGGCGCAGATCATACGCATGTCTCCCCGGAGCGTCGTTGTCCAGGGGATGACGCGCCGTGGACCGGAGCGAATGACCTTCGCCAACCAGCGAGGCTGCCCGGAAATCTGACCAGCGGCGTCAGCAGTAAAATCGGCCGCGTCTTCGACATCGTTCGAACGAATTCGGCTGGCGCGGAACCTTTGAGCAATCCGAACATTGCTGCCCATGCAGCGCTCTGCTTTGGGCTGCCTGCATCTTTGAAGCACCATTGGAGGATTCATCATGATGAGCGGTCAATTGAAGGCGCTTCTCGCCGTCCTTGCCGTTGCCGGCTACCAGAACAGGGACAAGATCGGGGAGCTCCTGCGGGGCATCCAGAACCCTCAGCAGCCTGGCGCGGGAAACCAGCAGCCGGGCGGGCTTGGGGGCATCCTTGGCGGACTGGGTGGTTCGGGTGGTCTCGGCGGCCTGCTCGGCGGGCTGACATCCGGCGGCATCGTCAGCGGCGGTCTGGGCGATCTGCTGAAGACGTTTCAGCAGAACGGTCACGGTGACAAAATCGACTCATGGGTGCAGCCAGGCCAGAATGCCGACATCAATGACGGCCAGCTTGCCGAAGCACTGGGCCCGGACGTTCTGAACGAGATTGCTTCGAATACCGGCCTTTCACATCAGCAGATTCTCGATCGGCTGAGCCGCGATCTTCCCAAGGCCGTCGACGACCTGACCCCACAGGGAAAACTGCCGACCGCCGAGGAGTTTATGTCTTCCGCCAGCCAATCCACCACCTCCGCGCGGCCGAGCACCATCTGATATCGAGGTAGTGGCGCGCGACCAGCGTCACTGCGTCTGCCATCGCTGTATTGGCCCGAGAGCTCACCCGCACTCCGGCTCCCTTGGGCTTGCCCGACGAACCACGCCGGCCTTCGCCGGCAGCGGCATGGATCCCAGGCTCGAGGCCTGGGATGACGGCGGTTGGGGGTATGTTTCAGCCATACGCCCCGCCGGCGACAGGCTTCGAGTACGCGCGTTAGTTCGAGAGGTATTTCTGAAGGAATGTGTGAACGCTGCTGATGGACTTTTCGGCGGCGTCTGGATTGTATTTTTCGATATGGCCAAACACCCTCCGCCCCACCTTAAACTCCGGGGCATCAAAATCGTGGTAGGTACCCTTGTAGATATTGAGCTCGATGGGCGGGCTATTGTCACTCAGACCGGCAAGCCTCTTGCGGCATCGGTCGGCCGGGCTCCAATTGTCTCGGTCGCCACTCAAGATCAAGGTCGGCACTGTCGCATCGCCCTGACTTGCCGCACAGAGGGGATAGTAGGCAACCGCTGCCCTGAATTTGCGGTCCATGAGCTGTTCGTTGCCTTCGATTTTTGTTCCCTCCAGCGTCGCCGTGCCGCCCGCTGAAAAGCCGATCAGGGCAACGCGCTGAGCATCGACAAAGCTCGATTTAGATAAAAAGTCCAAAGCGCCATAGGCGTCGAAGACGCGATCGGGCAGATAGCTTTGGCACGTGTCCTTGATATTGCGGGTGGTGAAGCTATCGACAACCAGCACGACGTAACCCCATGAGACCAGCCGTTTCGGCCAAAGGTCTTTGACGCTCAAACGCATGCCGCCGCATCCATGCATGACGACGACCGCCGGGAAGGGACCATCACCTTGGGGGCGGGACACATATCCCAGTAATGGCGTGCCTTGCGGTTGAGGGAGGTTCTCTCCCAGTTCATTGGCCTTGCGTATTCGAAACGGGCTGAGCTTGATGGGAGCGCTTTCGAAGTGAACCAATTCGTCGGCATCAGCCGGGTTTCCAGCGAACGTGGCGCCGAGAAAAGCGACAAGGCAAAGAAAAAGTCTCGTGGTTTTCACTGAACTTCTCCACCGTTTGATCAACAGCCTGCTCATTGTACGCCGGACCTGAAGGCTCGCAAAGCGGCGAGGCGTTCTGCCGCCGATTGGGTCGGATTTCAAACCGGCGCCTGACCTGCAATCAAAAGCCCTTGATCACCCCCTGGCGGATCATTTATGACTACCGCAAATCCAAGCTGCGAAATTTGAATCAAGAGGGAATGTCGACCAAGTCGGCGCCGCCCTCCGATCGTACGGTGACATGCCGAACCAGATCGCGAGGCGGGCCAAGACCGCGCTGATCGGTCAATAACATCCGTCAGCGTCAGTGAGCCACCACCGCAGATTTTCCACAGCGCCCACCCCTTGCTCCGTCATCCTCGGGCTTTACACCTGAGCCGAGGATGACGGAGTATGGGGCGGTGTTCCGACAAATCTGCCGCCGGCGCGGGGTAGAGCAATCTGGCACCATCGGGTCGAGCAGGCTCGGTTTCGAACTGACGCGAGACTCACGATTAGCCGTTGATCACCCCCCGGCAAATCAGTTATGACTACCGTAAATCCAAGCTGCGAAATTTGAATCCAGAAGGTGATGTCGACCAAGTCGGCGCCGCCCTCCGATCGGTGTGTCTGTCACCGTCCGGCCGGCGTCCCCAGATCATCATTGACCCTCATCCTCTTCCGCCTGACCTTTCATGTTCGATCACATTGGGGATCGGGCCGGGTAGCGCTCGCCTCTTCCAAGGAGAACTGCAATGGACGCTTCGATTGCTCCGGCCTCGCGGGCCGCGGCGGTGACGCCGAACGATACCGCCATTGTCGGTGCGCGCGCGCTTTATATCGGCACGGCGGGTGACGTTGCCATTGCGCCTCGCCGGGACATGGACCCGGTCATCTTCAAGAGCGTTCCGGCCGGGACGATCCTGCCGGTTCACGCCGCCGTCGTGGCGCTGACCGGGACGACGGCCTCCAACATCGTCGCGCTGTTCTAGAACCCTACAGAAGCCGCGCCTCATGGGCAGACCCATCAAGTTCACCCAGGCGATTGCTGACCGGATTTGCGAGCGCATCGCCGACAGGGAAAGCCTCCGGTCGATCTGCCGGGATGAAGGGATGCCGGCGATGTCGAGCGTGCTGTCCTGGCTCGCCGATGAGAGCAAGGCCGGTTTTCGGGCCAAATACGCCCTGGCGCGCGAGATTCAGGCGGATGGTTTTGTCGACGAGATGGTCGAGATTGCCGATGACCGCGCAGACGACTGGATCGAAAAGAAGAACGCGAGCGGCGAGACCACCGGCTGGCAGGAGAATGGCGAAGCCATCCGGCGTTCGCAGCTGCGCATCGCCACCCGTCAGTGGGTCGCCGAGAAGCTGAAGCCGAAGAAATACGGTTCCAAGGTCGAGCCCGACCAGGGCGCCGTGACCGGCGAGGTTTCGCAGTTGCTGGAAGATATCAATGGCAAGACGCGCGGACTTCCAAACGGCAATTGACCAGTTTTCCGACTGGCGCTGGCGGCTGAACAACCTCTATTGGATCACCGACAAATCGGGCAAACGCGTCAGGTTCGAGATGAACTGGACGCAGATGACCTTTTTCGAGCAGATGCATTATCTGAATGTGCTGCTGAAGGCCCGTCAGCTCGGTCTGACGACCTTCATTCAGATCTTCATGCTCGATGCCTGCGTCTTCAACCGAGATATAAGGGCAGGCACCATCGCCCATACGCTGGGCGACGTGCAGACGATCTTCCGGGATAAGATCAAATACCCCTATGACAATCTGCCTGAGGGTATCCGCAACGCCGTGCCGGTCGTCAGAGCCAACCAGACCGAACTGCTGCTTGGCAATAATTCGAGCATTCGTGTCGGAACCTCGCTGCGCTCGGGAACGCTGCAATATCTGCATATTTCCGAATATGGAAAGCTTTGCGCGAAATATCCTGAGAAGGCGAGGGAAGTCCGCACCGGCGCTTTGAATACGGTGCAGGCCGGCCAGCTGGTCTTCGTCGAAAGCACTGCGGAGGGCCAGGAAGGGCATTTCTACACGCTCTGCGAAGATGGCCAGGTCAAGCAGCGCCAGGCGGCGAAGCTGACCGAACTGGACTTCAAATTCCATTTCTTCCCCTGGTGGAAGGAACCGCAATATGCGATCGCGCCTGAAGGCGTCATCATCACCGATGCTTTCGCAAAGTATTTCCGCAATCTGGCCGATCAGGGCATCACGCTGACGAACGGGCAGAAGGCCTGGTACGTCAAGAAGGCCGAAACCCAGCTCGGCGACATGAAGCGCGAATATCCCTCGACGCCGGCAGAAGCCTTCGAAGCCAGCGTCGAGGGTGCCTATTACGCCGACCAGATGGCGGTCGCCGACGCCGAAGAGCGGATCGGGGTTTTCCCGCATGTCGAAGGTTATCCCGTCCACACCATCTCCGACATCGGCATGGACGATACCAACAGCGTCTGGCTGTTTCAGGTGCTGCCCGGCCGCGTGCGGATGATCGGTTATTTCGAGCATACCGGCACCGGCATGGACGGCATGCTCGACGAGCTGGAGCGGCGCGGGGCCGAACATGATTATGTCTATGGCGTCCACAACATGCCGCATGACATCAAGGTCAGGGAATGGACGCGCGGCGGCATGACCCGCATCGAAGTCATGCTGAGAGAGGTCAAGGCCCGCGGCCTTGGCACGGTCCGTAAGATCGAGCGCGCCTATGTCCACGACCGCATCAACGGCACCAGGCGCATTCTGGCGAAGATCGAGTTCGATCAGGCCGGCTGCATCCAGGGCGTCAAATGCCTGAGGAACTACCGCAAGGACTGGGATGAGGATCTGAGCGTCTTCCGCGACGATCCGCTGCACAATTGGGCTTCGCACGGCGCCGATGCTTTCGGCGGGCTGGCGATCATCTTCACCGGCTTGGCGCCGGAACCGCTGAAGCCCCAGGCCAAGGCGCTGCCGACCTTCCAGACGATGACATTCAACGAATTTGCCGATTCCACCCCTTGTTATAGCGAGCGTGTTTGATGGAAGACGAAACAACGGCTTTGGAGGGCGGGCAGCAATGGGACCTGGCAAAGGTCGGAGCCCGGTGGCAGCAGGAGCTCGAGCGTGCCCAGCGCTATTTCAAATCCTGGCATGACCGCTGCGTCAAGATCGAGAAGATCTATCTCGACCAGCAGTCGGACCAGACGAATGCGGCCAAGCGAAGGTTTCCGATGCTGTGGGCCAACACCTCGGTGCTGCAGCCGGCCGTCTATGCCCGGGTGCCGCAGCCCGTCGTCGAGCGCCGCTTCAAAGACGCTCAGCCGGTGGCGCGCATGGCCTCCGAGCTCGTCGAACGCAATCTCGCCTATATGGGCGACGAAGCCGACATCGATTCGATCATGCGGGCGGTGCGCGATGATTTCCTGCTCTGTGCCCGCGGCACGGTGTGGCTGCGCTACGAGGCCGATTTCGAGCCGCTCGACATGGGCGTCCAGCCTTCCGACCCGCCGGCCAATGGCAGCTTGCCCGAGAGTCTCCTCGGCGGCTTGCCCGGTGGCATGGGCGAGAATGGCGTTCCGCCGGAGGCAATCAGCGACGAGCGTGTCTGCATCGATTATGTCCACTGGTCGGATTTCCTGCATTCGCCGGCCCGTCGCTGGAAGGATGTGACATGGGTGGCGCGGCGCGTTCCGATGACCGACGAGGAGATGCAGAAGCGGTTCGGCCCGGACGCGATGACATCGCTCCAGGCGCAAGCTGCCGGCAGCAACAAGGGCAGCAACCAGACGGAGCGCGCCGAAAACGAGGGCAAGACCCATGTCTGGGAAATCTGGTGCAAGAGCGAAAACTGTACCGTCTGGATCGCCGACGGCGCGCCGGTGGCGCTCGAAGTGTCGGAGCCGCCGCTGGATCTGACACACTTCTGGCCTTGCCCGCGCCCGGCCTATGGAACGATGTCGACTAGCTCGCTGATCCCGGTTCCCGACTATGTCTATTATCAGCAGCAATGCGACGAGATCGATCTCTTGACGAAGCGCGTCAACAAGCTGACCGATCAGCTGCGCCTGAAAGTGTTCTATCCCTCCGGCGACGGTGCGATCTCGCCGGCGATCGAGAAGGCGATGCGGCCGGAAAACGATACCGTCATGGTGCCGATCCCGGAATGGGCTGCCTTCACCGACAAGGGCGGCTCGAAAGCCATAGTGACGCTGCCGATCGACGAGGTGCAGAAGGTCATCATCGCCTGCATCCAGGCCCGCAAGCAGCTGATCGAGGACGTCTACCAGATCACCGGCATCTCCGACATCGTCCGGGGCGATACCCAGGCGTCCGAGACGGCGACGGCCCAGCGCATCAAGAGCCAGTGGGGCTCGATCCGCATTCGCGACCGCCAGTCCGAGCTTGCCCGCTTCGCCCGCGATATCATCCGGCTTGCCGGCGAAATCATCTGCGACCAGTTCCAGCCGGAAACGCTGATGTTGGTGAGCGGCATCAAGCTTCCCAGCATGGCCGAGAAGCAGCAGGTCCAAATGCAGATGCAGCAGATGCAGATGGCCGCACAGCAGGCCGCAGCGCGTGCCGAGCAGATGGGTCAACGCGCACCACCGCCACCAGAGATGCCGCCGCAGCTTCAACAGATGATGCAGCAACCGACGATCGACGAGGTCGTGCAGCTCTTGCGCAATGACAGCATTCGCGGCTTCCAGATCGACATCGAAACGGATTCGACCATCGAGCCCGACGAGGACGCCGAAAAGCAGCGCCGCATGGAATTCGTGCAGATGATCGGCGGCTTCCTGCAGCAGGCCGGCGCCATGGCGCAGCAGAACCCGATGCTGGTGCCCGTGATGGTCGAGACGCTGCTCTTTGCCGCCCGCGGCTTCAGGGCCGGCCGCCAGCTGGAAAGCACGCTGGAACAGGTCGGCGCCCAGCTCTCCGAGGCCGCCACCGCGCCAAAACCACCGCCGGAGCCACCGGCCGAGCAGATGATCAAGCTGAAAACGGCTGAAGTGAAGGCGGGTGCGGAACAGCGCAAGGCCGAGCTTGGCGTTGCGCAGGCCGAGATCGAGCATCGCGCCATAGTCGAGCAGGCGCGCGGTGAGGCAGCGGCGAAGGCCTTGCAGCAGTTCCAGGCGCAGCAGCCCGCCTATCAATGATTGGGGTTGAAGCATGAGAGAACGTTATTGCCGTGTCTGCGGCGGCTGGCACCAGCTCGACGAGTGGCCGCACAACTGCATGCCGGCTGAGAATCCGGCGCAGTCCGATCTGCCGGCGCCGCATTTCGTCAGCGACAGCATCGACATCCAGTCGATGCATGACGGCAGGCATTACACCTCGAAAGCCATGCTGCGCTCCGCCTACCGGGCAGCCGGCGTGGTCGAGATCGGCAATGAAAGGCCGCAGCCGATCGAAAAGCCGAAGACGGATCGCGCCGAGATCCGCAAGGAGCTGCGGCGAGTTCACGCCGAATACAACGCCTAGAACAAACTGCTCTAACCTTTTGTTTTTACGGGCATCAATCCCCGACAAAGGAAGTTTCCGACATGGACATGGAAGACCTGAACGAGGCCGGCAACGGCAGCGAAGATTTTGGCGCGTTCGACGACAGGCCGGTCAGCATCCGCGACAGCCTGAAGGCGGCGATCGATACCGTCGAAGGCGATATTGCGGGCCAGCCGCGCGACGGGGAAAACGGCCGCTTCCTGGCCAAGGGACAGGAGCAAGCGACAGCAGCGGCGAGGGCAGGGCAGGCGCCCGCGGCAAACGCCGCTCAACAGACACCCCAGGCACAGACCCAGATGCAGACCCGGGAACAGCCGGCAGCCATCGGCGGCCGGGTTCCGCCCGGCTGGTCGGCGGAAGCCAAGGCGCAATTCGCGACCCTTCCCGGAGAAGTGCAGGCGGCCATCACCAAGCGGGAACAGGAGGTCGATAACGGCTTCCGCGTCCTGCAGGATTACAAGGGGCTCGAGGAGTTCACGCCGCTCGTCCGCCAGGCCGGCATGACCCATGCCGATGTCATGCGCCGGGCGATCGACTGGGAAAAGGCGCTGATCCACGATCCCGTCAACACCGTCGTTCACGTCGCCAGGATGGCCGGGGTCAATCTTCATGCCCTGGTCAATGGCCAGATGGACCACGTCCTGCAGCGGAGTTCGCAGCAGGCCGGACCACAGCCCGGACTACAACAAGGAGGACCGCAGCCGCGACACGTCAATGTCGAGGCGACGGTCGAACATGTTCTGCGGAAAAGGGACACCGAAACTCAAGTCGATGCCTTCCTTTCCGACCCGGCAAACGCGCACGCCGATGATGTGCTGGACGATATGATCGCCCTTATCAACGCAGGGCGGGCATCATCGCTTCAGGACGCCTACGACGCCGCATGCTGGATGCGCCCGGACATTCGCCGGCAGTTGATCAGCCAGACTGCGCAGGCGCCCGTTCACCAACAGCAAGCCCAGAGGGCAGCAGCGGCAGATCAAGCCCGCCGCGCCTCGCGATCCATCTCTGGATCTTCCGCGCCGGGCCCGACCCGCGATGCGGCAAGAGGCCAGCCCACCTCAATCCGGGACTCGCTGCGCGACGCCATGCGTTTTTCGCGCGGTCAAGTCTGATCAAAGGAATGATCAATGCCCATCTCGCCCAACCTCTCTGAAATCGTGACCACGACGCTGCGCAACCGCAGCGGCACGGTCGCCGACGACGTGACGAAGAACAACGGTCTTCTCACCCGTCTGAACAGCCGTGGCCGCAAGAAGCCCATCTCCGGCGGCCGCACCATCGTTCAGGAACTGCAGTACCAGGAAAACAGCACTTTCAAGCGCTATTCCGGCTACGATATCCTCAACGTTCAACCCTCCGACGTCATCACCGCTGCCGAATACGACCTCAAGCAGGCTGCGGTCGCCGTTTCGATGTCCGGCCTCGAACAGCTGCAGAACTCCGGCGAGGATGCAATCCTCGACCTGCTTGAGCAGCGCATCGAAAACGCCGAAACGACGCTGAAGAACAACATCGCGCTCGACTGCTATTCCGATGGCACGGCCGATGGCGGGCGTCAGATCGGCGGGTTGCAGCTGTTGATCTCGACCTCTCCGACATCAGGCACCGTCGGCGGCATTTCGCGCGCCACCTGGGGTTTCTGGCGCAACCAGAAATTCTCGGCCTCGGCCGATGGCGGTGCCGCCGCCTCGAACGCCAACATCCAGAGCTACATGAACCGGCTCTACATGTCCTGCGTTCGCGGCTCCGACGCGCCTGATCTCGTCGTCGCCGACAACAACTTCTTCCGCCTCTACTGGGAATCGCTGCAGGCGATCCAGCGCATCACCTCGGCGGACAAGGGCATGGCCGGCTTCCAGTCGCTCCAGTACATGGGCGCCGACGTGATCTTCGATGGCGGCTTCGGCGGCGGTGCGCCTCTCAACCAGATGTTCTTCCTGAACACCAAGTATCTGTTCTACCGCCCGCACCGCGACCGCGACATGGCGCCGATCGGCGATGAACGTATGAACACCAACCAGGACGCCTTCGTGCAGCTCATGGGCTTCGCCGGCAACCTCACCATGAACAACGCCTTCCTGCAGGGCGTGTTGTTCGCCTGATCGTCAACGAAAGGAAAAGCAAATGTCGGTCGCAACAATCCAGTCCGATCGTCTTGGCGCGAACCCGTTCGTCGTCGAAGGCCCGATCGTTTCCGGCTCCGGTATTCCGGGCCCGAACTTCTCCCTCGGCGCCGTCGCCGGCGGGGACCGCGAATCCGAATGGGTCTATTGCCAGCTGGTGCTGGCCTCGCAGACGACCCTTCAGCCCGGCCAGTGGTTCCAGTGGACCAGGGATTATGTCGCTTCGCTGCTGACCACGGCGGCCGCCGTCGTCGGCCAGCGCTGCGGCGTCTTCTCGGGCGCCGCCCAACCGCCGACCATCACGGGCGGCCCGGTCGGTGCCATCACGCTTGCACCCGGCACCTATTACGTCTGGCTGCAGCGCAATGGCCAGGCGCCGGCATTGGTCGCAACCGCAACAGCCGCCCTCGTCGTTGCCGAAACCACCACCACGGCAGGCCAGGCGAGCGCCCCGGCATCCGCCACGGCAACCACCAAGGCCATCGCCAACGTCAACTTCGCGGCGGCCAACCAGACGTTCACTGCAACCACGGTCAACGGCTCCAACCTGCTGACGAGCCTTTCCGGTCTGAATGCCGGTTCCGGCCCGTTCATCGGTGCGGCCGTCTCCGGTACCGGCATATCAGGCGGAACGACCATCTCGGGCATCACCTACAGCCCGAATGGCGTCGTCCAGAGCATCACGCTCTCAGCCAACGCCACCGCCAACGGCACGGGCATCACCATCACGGCGACGGGCGTGCTCGAGGCAACGCTGATGCGTCCGTTCCTGTCGAAGGTGAACTAAACCAAGCATCGACGGGCGTTTCGGCGCCCGCCAGACTTTCAACCTCTCTTTCGTCATGCGCGGCCTGCCCCTCATCCGGCTGCCGCCACCACCGGGGTCGAGCCACGGGTCTCGACCCGTCCTTCGGACCCCCGCGCGCGGGGCGAAGGAGTATGCCGAGACCTCTCTGTTCCTCTCAGACCTATCGCGGGGCACGTCCCCTCTCCCCGTCAGAACGGGGAGAGGGCTAGGGTGAGGGGCAGCCATCCGCACGACATCAAGCCGGCGCCTCGGTGCCCGTTCCCCATTTCCCCGCCATCAACAGCGAGACACACACCATGCCCGACAGCAACACCGGAATTTATGCCTCCTTCAGCCTCGAACCGGTCGAACAGACCTTTCTGACGGAGAAGGAAGGCCGGCCGATCTTCGCCGACAAGGAATTCGTCCGCATCTTCATCTCCGGCGACAAACACACCGAAGTCTATCGCGAGGTCACCGACAACGACAAACAGCGCTTTTCCGACGCCTATAAGCGCTTCAAGGAAGGCGCCGCCGCCCGCGAGCAGCTGACCGGCACGCCGCTGGCGCAATGGCCCTATCTGAAGCCCAGCCAGATCAAGGAGCTGGAGGCGGTCAACATCTACACCGTCGAGCAGCTCGCAGCACTCTCCGATAGCGTCAAGCAGAAGATCGGCATGGGGGCCAACGAACTCGTCGCTGCCGCCCGGGCCTATCTGGCCACCGCTGAAAACTCGAGTGCTGCCTCGGCCTTTGCCGCCGAAAACGAGCGGCTGAAAGACGAGGTGACGCGGCTGCAGGAGCAGATGAGGGAGATGGCCTCCCGCTTCGAGGCGCTCGAAAACGAACGTCAAGCCGGGGCCAAGTCCCGCGGCCACGTCGCCGCTTGAACCGGAGATCCCGCGCATGTCGCTCCTGACCATCATTCAGAATGTCTGCGCGGAAATCGACCTCGATCCGCCGACGGCCGTCATGTCTTCGGCGGATCCGCAGATCATGCAGCTGCGCATCCTCTCCACCCGCGCCGGCCGCGACCTGATGCG
The DNA here is from genome assembly GCF_056399245.1 of Rhizobium sp. 01N447_2. Lineage (NCBI taxonomy): Bacteria > Pseudomonadati > Pseudomonadota > Alphaproteobacteria > Hyphomicrobiales > Rhizobiaceae > Rhizobium > Rhizobium sp. 01N447_2. The sequence goes on along the minus strand of NZ_JBFTQY010000023.1, from coordinate 12,377 downwards.
CGAACATGACTGGTCGACGCTGATGGTGCAGCGGCAATTCACAACGACGGGCGCCAACCCGGAGCCGGCCGAGCCGCCCGCTGACTGGGACCGCTTCGCCGCCAATTCGAAGATCTGGAACGCCTCGCGCCTCTGGCAGATGAATGGCCCGGTGGAGCCGCAGACCTGGCAGCGCAACAGCATCCTCAACTCCAACCCGGTGCCGCAGATCTGGCGCATGGCCGGCGGCAAGCTCGACATCCACCCGAACGCTGCCGGCGAAACGATGGCTTACGCGTATATTTCCGGCTTCTGGGTGGCGCTGAATGGCGAGGCGACCTATGCCGCCAATTGGRCTGGCGACACCGATACCGCCCGCTTCCCCGAAGACCTCCTCGAACTTTCGCTGATCTGGCGCTGGAAGCGGGCCAAGGGCCTCGACTATGGCGAGGAGATCGCCAGTTTCGAGCGATCCAAGGAAGCCGCGATCGGCGCCGATCGGGCGGCAAGCCCGGTCGACCTCTCGCTGCCGGCGAGGGGGCAGGCGCCTGAGAATTACTGGCCCGGCACGATCACGGTGTCCAACCCATGACCCGCAGACCTGTCCCTCAAAACGGGCGCACCGGCCGCGTTTCGCCAAGCAAAGACTGGATCGCACCGATCGGCGGCTGGCGAACCGATGTCGAGATGGCGGATATGCCCGCCGATGCGGCCTTTCAGCTCGACAACTTCTTTCCCGAGGCCAACCGGGTGCGCGCCCGTTATGGCTTCCTCGCCTTCGCCACCGGGCTTGGCGCCGACGTGCAGACGGTCATTCCCTATTCCGGCGTCGGCAACCGGCTCTTTGCCGCCGCCGGCGACAAGATCTTCGACGTGACGGCGGGCGGTGCCGTCGGTGCGCCCGTCGTCTCCGGCATGGCAAGCGCCCATTGGTCGGTGCAGCAATATACCAACCCGGCCGGCCAGGAGTTTCTGCGCCTCGTCAACGGCCTCGACACGCCGCTGCTCTTCAACGGCACCGCCTGGACGAACAATTTTCTGGTCGGCACGGCCACACTCGCCACCCAGAACGTTGCCATCAGGAACACGCCCTATACGCTGAGCTTCTTCGGCACCGGCTCCATCACCCTTTCCGGCGCCTTCACCGGCACGCTGAACGGCACGGGCGTCGCCAATCGAGTGACGCTCACCTTCACGCCGGCGGCCGGCACGCTTGTCGTCAACGTCTCGGGAACGGTCACCAATGCGCAGCTTGAAAAAGGTGCCGTCGCGACACCTTATGTCCCCTCGACGATGATATCAGGTATTCCGGACGCCTCGCTGTTGATTGCGGTGACGGCCTATCGCTCGCGGCTGTGGTTCATCGAGAAGAATTCGACCAATGTCTGGTATCTCGCCACCGACGCCGTCAGCGGTACGGCGACGGTGCTGCCGGTCGGCGGCAACATGAAATATGGCGGCACGCTGATTGCGATCAACGTCTGGACCATCCCGGTTTCGACGGGCCTGCAGCAGTGCCTGGTGCTGATCTCCTCGGAGGGCGAGGTGATCGTCTTCCAGGGTTCCGATCCCTCGAGTGCTTCCAATTGGGGCTTGATCGGCACCTTCAAGCTCGGCCGGCCGCTCGGCACCGATCGATGCCTGCTGTCGGTCGGCGCCGATCTGGCGATCATGACGACGGATGGCATCGTGCCGATCACCAAGGCCGTGCAGCTCGACCGGGGTGCGACCAGCCTCGGGGCGATCACCGCCAAGATCGGCCCGACCTGGCGCGAGACCGTTGCGGCGACCGGCACGACCTCTGAGGAGTGGCAGCTTTCGAGCTTTCCGGCGCGGCAGATGGCGATCGTCAACCTGCCGTCCTCCTTCGGCCCCTATCAATATGTGATGAACACCGAAACCGGGGCCTGGTGCCGCTTCGTTGGCATGCCGGCCTCCTGCTGGGCGACATGGCAGGACCGGCTGTTCTTCGGGGCGGGCGACGGCACGGTTTATGAGGCCGAGGTCGGCGCCAACGACAATGGCGTGGCGATCGACGCGCTGATGGTCGGCGCCTGGAGCCGCTATGGCGACGGCCTCTCGACCAAGCTCTCGAAGCTGATCGGGGTGACGGCGCAGATCGGGGTGTCGACGCTGATGTATGCCGGGATCTCGGTTGACTACCAGACCAAGATTCCCAATGCGCTTCTGTCGTCGATCGAGAACAACACGGCGGCAAAGTGGGGAACGGCGGTCTGGGGTGTCGCGAAATTCCCGGGCATTTCGCTTGTCCGCAAATTCGCCTCCGCCGGCGGCGCCGGTTCGGCCTTGGCGCCGACGATCCGGGCGCTGATCTCGGGCTCGTCCGGCTCCGTCTCCGAAGCGGCTGTGGTCGGCGGCTCGGTGCTTTACGAAAAGGGCGCGCCGATTTGATCGTCTCCGAACCGCGCGAGGAGATCGCGGCATGGGTCGGCAACAGGATCGGCGTGAGCTTCCACCCGCCTTACACCACGCTCGCCCATATCGACCGCGGCCGGATCATCGCCGGCTTCGTCTTCAACGTCTGGACCGAGCATGACGTCGAGGTCTCGCTGGCCGCCGACCGGCTGACGTTGACGCTGATGCGATCGGTCTTCCGCTATGTCGTGCATCAGCTCGGCTGCCGCCGCGCAACCGCAAGAACCCGCGCCGACAATGCCGAATCCCAGAAGGTTCTGGCAAGACTCGGCGCCCGCCTGGAGGGCCGCCAGCAGGCCTATTTCGGCGACTGCGACGCGCTGCTTTACGCAATCATGAAAGAGGATTTTCCCTATGGTCTCCACGCCGAAGGCCCCAAAGGCGCCTGATCCGACACAGACCGCAGCGGCGCAGACGGCCACCAACGTCGACACCGCCATCGCCAATGCGGGGCTCAGCCACACCAATCAGTACACGCCGGATGGTTCGCTGGAATACAAGGTCAGCGGCTACCAGACGATGACCGACCAGAACGGCAAGACCTATCGGCTGCCGACCTATTCGGCCTATCAGACCTATTCGCCCGAGAACCAGGCGATCTACGACCAGACGCAGCAGACGCAACTCGGCCTTGCCAAGCTCGCCAACGACCAGACCGGCAAGATTTCGGGCGTGCTGGGCACCAATGTCGATCTCAGCGCCGGCAATGTCGACAAATATGTCAACGATCACTGGCAGTCCGGCTTCAACAACCAGTGGGATCGCGATCAGGCAAGCCTCGACCAGAGCCTTGCCGACAAGGGCATCTCGATGGGTTCGGCCGCCTATGACAATGCGCTGCGCGATTTTTCGACGCGCAAGCAGGCCGCATCCGACCAGTATCTCGGCGACATGTATTCGAATGCCCAGAACTCGATCCTGACCGAACGAAACCAGCCGCTGAACGAGATTTCGGCGCTGATGTCGGGCTCGCAGGTCCACCAGCCGAGCTATGTCAACACGCCGACGACGCAGCTGCCGACCGTCGATCAGGCTGGGCTGATCAACGAAAATTTCAACCAGAAGATGGGCCTCTACAATCAGCAGCTTGCCCAGTCGAACGCCGCCATGGGCGGCCTGTTCGGTCTCGGCGGCTCGCTGCTCGGCGGCTGGGCGAAATCCGACCGTCGGCTGAAGGAAGACATCAAACGCGTCGGCACGCTGGACAACGGCCTGCCGGTCTACGCCTTCAAATACAAGGACGGTGGCCCGATGCAGATCGGCCTGATGTCCGACGATGTGCGCACGATGCATCCGGACGCGGTGTTCGAACACGCAGACGGTTTCGACCGCGTCGATTACGGAAGGGCGGTGGGCTGATGGCATATATCTTCGGCGGCGATACAGGCAAGACACAGGGTGACCTCAGCGACCAGCGCAAGCGGCTGGCTTACGCCATGCTGCAGCAAGGCATGGACATGAGCCCGGTGCAATCTCCGTGGCAGGGCGCGGCGCGGCTGGCGCAGGCGCTGATGGGCGGGCTGGAGATCAGGCAGCAGGATGAGGAGCAGCGGGCAGCCGAGGCCTCCGCAGCGCCAACGGGCATGCCTTCAACTCCGCCGGCGAAGTTTCCCGGCTTCCTGCCGTCGATCTTCGGCGGCAAGCGCAGTGTTCCCTGACAACTCATGAGCCTTCGTTGCCGTCTTGGGGCGCCAGCATCCCACTCGCGGTTCAGCAGCCATCTTCAACCCCAAATCCGATGAGCGGACCGAGGCTAGCCGCTTCTGAAGGCCATTGCCAACGCGAATGTCCCACTGCGGCAGCGCGCGATGGCGATGCAATTCTGCAAGCGCTGAAGAAGCCGGCGGTCCGCTCCGACCCGTCCTAAAACTGAGGCAGATCTCCAAGCTGCTGTTCGGAAGCCATGTCGATCCCAACCACCATCCACAGGAGTCGTAATGTCAGACTTTAATAGAACACCGGTTGCACCGCCGAGAAGAGTTGCCGAGCTTAGAAATGACCCTTACGCGGGGCAATCGGGCGATCTGTCGGTTAACAATGCCATACGCGCCATCGGCCGCGGCACGGTCGTCGGTTCCTACCTCGACGAAATGGACGCTGGGACAGCTGCATTTCTGGCGCCCGCTTTCGACCCATTGCTGCCCGATTTTTTGTTTCCGCCGCTGCCGGGCCGAACGTTTGGAGAGCGCTATGACAACGCACTCGCTATTCAGCGCGGGATGGATCAGGCCTTCGACGACCAGCATCCGTATATCTCCAAAACTCTGCAAGGTCTCGGAGAGGTGGCCTCGGACGCAGCTTTTAAGTTGCCGTCAGGAAGGATGGGCGACATCGCGCTCGCTGCTGCTCAAGGTTTCGGCGACGGGGAAGGTGGTTTCAGCAACCGAGCCGAGCAGGCCTTTGACGGCGCTGCCGAAGAGGCTTTGAAAGGATTCGGTATGGATGCTTTAAAAAGACGCCRTATGATGCCGGCGGAAGGCGGTACCGGAGGTGGTCGTAAAGCCGGCGCGAAGGCTGCTCTTACGCGGGCGCTTCTTAGAGCTGGCGGTCGAAACGGCGGTGGTGGTGGCTGGTAACAGATATCGCGGCTAAACCTTCCTCGATATTGCCTGTTGGTTTGACGTTGTAAACCTCATCGCGATGGCGCCGATATCAAGAAAAGCAAAGGCAGCAATCAAAGGTATATTTTTGACGCCGAAAATCTTCGTCAAGGAGCTCTTCCAGCCGAAACGCGCCTGCACAGCTCCTTGGAGGGAGTAAATCCAGATCAATGGAGCGGGAAGATTGCGTTGAGATTCAACGGCCAACCCCACTCTGCGCAGGAGTTCAGCCAATCGCTCAAAACTGTAAAGGTTCAAGTGGCGCGGGAAATAATACCCGCCCCACGCACCGCCCGCGAAGAGCCGCCTGTCCCAGCCGTCAGTATTAGGCGTTTCGATCAACAGCCGGCCATCGTTCGCCAAGGCACGGACGAGGCGTCGCAAGCTCTCCTCCGGCTCCCATAGATGCTCTATAAGCTGGAGCATGATGATGAAATCAAAGGGTTGTGCCGGCAGTTCCGCAGCCTCAAGCGGCGCTTCGATTAGACCTATTCCCTGGCTTTCCAGGCTGTTGCGCGTTTCAGCCGGGAAATGCCAATCCAGACCGAAAAGTTCAAGATCGGGACGCGCTTGACGAAGTGCGATCAAAAGTTCGCCGTTGCCGCATCCCACATCGAGCACCCTTCCCCCCGAAGGAAGATGCGCGACGACACCCTTCAAGCGCTTTCGATTGACGATGGTCTTTATTCGACCAAGAAGATTTGCACGGCCCTGAAATCTGTTCGAGAAGGTGCCGTAGTTGGCCGGATACATCAAAGACAGCTGGCTGATGTCGGGCCTCGGATTGAGATAGAAATGACCGCAACCATCGCATCGAACGTATCTGAAGTTGTCTTCGGTGCCGTGATATATGTAGTCCTGCCCGGTAGCAACAATAGTGGAGGCCTGACTGCCACAACTGGAGCATGCCGTCGACATTGATCTTATCTGAGCTGTCACTTGAATCTTCGTTTTTCCGCGTGCAACGCCTTAGAGAGCCAATGCATCTTGAACCGAATCCGAGAAATCATCGTTCTTACGATTTCTCGAGAGTCGGATGAATTTTGCAAAACCGCTGCGCTGCAGGCACCCCGGAAAATGCTCATAGAACCCCCGTTCGAAGAGGTGCCTATGAAGTTTTGCAAGATTGTGCTGCGGAATGGCGGGGAATAGGTGATGTTCGATGTGATAGTTGAAATTTGCTTGGTACATAAGCCATTTTTCAAACCAATTGGGCGCCGTCGTCCGAGCCAGCGGCATCATGGCCTGTTCCCGTCCGTCCTTATAAACTGGATAGTCCTCTGGCTGATGCTCCGCAATGGTGCGCACGATATTCAGGGCGATCGCTACCGCCGCGATGGGATAGCCCCATAGCAGAATGTAAAGATACCAGCGGCCTGTCACAATGCAGAGCGCAAACAGCAAGCCGTTGAAGACGATAGTTACCATCGGCGCCAACCAGGAAGGCGACAGCGAGTTCCCCGATGCCTGCTTTCGGGCCGAACCACCATATTTGTCTGCCGCCAGCCACACTCCCATGCCCCCGCTCAACGCCTTGACCATGACCCAGGCGAGCGCCCGAAAGCCCTTGATCGGCTCGCGATAGGGATAGCCATCCGCATCCTTCTCTGTACCCAGATGTGCATGGTGGCTCATGTGGCGGAATCGATACGCGGCGACCGACATCCCGACAGGTGCAGCAAAGAACATGTCGCACCAGATATCGTTTTTACGGCGGTCGGAGTAGAGATGGAAATGCGATGCCTCGTGAACCCAGAGCAACATGCCCTGCGTTACTGCGCAGTTGATCAGGAATGGCAGCCATAGGAGCCACCAAGGGCCGAGGAGTGCGATCGACCAGGAGGCAACTATCTGAAGCCAGATCATCGCGGTCGCCACGATGATCGCGCGCGGTTGAGGCTGTTTCAACGATTCAAGGAAACTCGGGTCGACAAGCTTTCTTGCTACCTTCATGCATTCATTGAACTGCGCATCCATTCAGTGACCAATTCTCAGATATTGAAGATTTAACCGCATCTGCAAGCGCCAGCCCAAAGGCCGATATCGAAACTGCTTAGTCTTACGATGAAACGGCGCGACAAAGAGCTTCTCCACGACCCTCGTCGGCTGTATCGCTTGCTTGCGGTGTCCGGCGCCGGATTAATACACCACAATTGAGATGGCAACCAAGTAGAAACGGGTTAGCGCGTTGCGTATCGCCTGTCTCCTGCCGAGAGGAAAAATCCTCCACTAAAAGCCACGGCCACCCTAAGGAAAGGACGCACGGCAGCAAGTGGCAGCTGAGGCATGTTACCTAGAATCCTTTTGACTCTTATCGAAAGCCATCACGTTCATACCACCACCATCAGCTATCATCGCGCGTACTTTGCTGGCGTCTTCCGGCAGTTTTCTACCCGATGCCACGTCTCCAATTTGGTAGCCACCGTCCCAGAGAAGCTTCAGCAACCGATCGAAGTCTCCGGGATTCTCGGCATAAACATACGGCGCTAATTCAAGCATTATGCGCGGCTTGGATCTTTCAAGAGTTGCCGTCGCCCCGAGCAGAACCTCAAGCTCATTGCCATCAACGTCAAGTTTTATGAAATCAACTTTGTCGACCCCAAGACCCCGCAGAGTTTCGTCCAGGGTACCGAGCCGCGCGCCCTGCGTCGACATGAGACGACCGTGATGTTCGCTATGCAGATCGTCTGCGACTTCAAGCGGCCAGCTCGAATAGACCGCGTCTGGCATTGTTTCGGACGCACTTGCCATCAGCATCATCTGGTGAGGGTCAATTCGTTGGGCGAGCGTCGGGTTGAGCGAGATATTCGTCTTCTGTTTCGAAAATGCGTGAGCCGTGGGCTCGAAGGAGATCACCTTGCCCTTTCCGCCCACCAACTGAGCCAAAGGCAAGGTGTGAGAACCGACATTGGCGCCGATATCGAGGACTATATCTCCGTCCCTTATCAGCTCTCTATATCTGTCGAGCGTTCGCACCTCGAACCCACCCAGGAGGTAGATCGCGAAATCGACGCCGTCCCTCAAGTCCAGCGACCAGCTTATCCCGCGACGCTGCGCTACGATCGTTGCAGGCAAGCCAACGCAACCGCGGACGAACAAGACGGCCCTGGATAGGTAACGAGCGATCAGGATTTTGTTGCTGGTGGATAACATCGTCCGCACGCTGCCTTTAATTGATATCTTGTTTAGCGGAAGCTCTTCTTGCAACGACTAGGTTGCAGTAGTGGCCCGCGTTGGTTGGATCGAGGCTTTCGTAGCTGAAAGCTGTGCCTGGTGGATCCGCAATATTGTGGAATTCGAAATTCAGCATCTCCAAGAATTGGGTCAGCTCGGACGGATTCACAAACGCCTTCGACAAACCGTAAGGCCAGAATTCCATGAATATCCTGATATCGCGATTTTCCCGCAGAACCCGCTCCGCACCCTGCAGAACGCTCAGCTCATAACCCTGAACATCGATCTTGATAAAATCGACCCGCTGTCCCGGCGAAAAATAATCATCCAGCTTCACCAACGGGACGTCGATGCTCGCTCGCCCGTCGCCGCTATCGAACGTTCGGTGATCAACGTTCAGCTCGTTCGAAACATACAGCTTTATGGTGCCGCTGCCAGCTCCTACCGCCGCGTGCCGCAGCGATACATTCGACATGCCGTTTACCGTCGCTTCAAGCTTCTCGAAGTTCGCCGGTGCGGGCTCGAAGGCATGCACATGGCCGGTTGCTCCGGTCAGTGAGGAGAACATGCGGGTGTATATTCCGATGTTTGCACCGATATCCGCGACGATCATGCCCGGTGAAATCATGTTGCGCATGAGCGTGCGCTCACGTCGTTCCGAGACCGCCTTCCACAGGGAGTAGAGCGGGTAGTAAATGGGATAGCAATGTCGGTAGAGCCAATCGGCGAGGCGAAGCAAAACCATCTTCACGCCTCGCCTTTTGAAACGAGGCAGACAGTGAAGAACGAGGCGAATACCTTGGGCAGCGTTCTGCTCATTACCTTATCGATCTTGAAATACGGCTTATAAGCCCAACCGGGCACAGGAAATTTCTTCGATATTCCGCCAGTCGCCATATAGGAGAGCGAAGTAAAATAGCTGATTCTAGTCTCATCCAGGCTATAACAATCCGTAAGCTCGGCGAGCCAGTCCGGCCGCTGAAAGAAAATCATATGCGGCATAGCCTGATTTGAGGTCGAAAGCGGCCCCTGTACGGTATCCAGAACCGGACGATGGATGCTGAGATCCACCGGCTCATGATGAAGAAGTTTATACATCGGGTAGGACAGCCAAGATAAATAAGGTTCTGTTGCATAAACCCTGCCGCCCTTTGCGAGCTTGCGCGTCGCGCCGCGCAGGAACGCGAGGGGATCCTTCAGGTGATGCAGAACATTGGTCATGGTAATCACATCGACGCTATGGTCCGCGATATCAGGCAGCATCCCGATCTCGTGGCAATCGAAGACAATATCCAGATAATCTAGCTTCAGAACATCGGAAGTGATGACATTCGGCAGGAAGCGCTTGAGAGGCGATGTTCCGCTTCCGATTTCCAGCACGGTCTTCGTGGCGATATCCGGCTCCTGCCGAAACATCTCCTTGTAGAGCTCACCATACCAGTGCATCAGGTTTGGATTTGCGCTCAGCCGCTCGCGATTTGCCAGCGTCTGGGCAAGGTCGGAATCATAAAGAGCGCTTTCGGTTTCCATCCTCAGAGAAACTTTATTCGTCTGGCGGCAAAAACCAGCATGGCCAACAGAATGGCACCGTGGCGCCAACGCGAGATGTTTGTCTCACCATAGACTCGCTCGCGATAACCGATCGGAACCTCGACGATCTTAAGGCCCATCCGCGCTGCACCGAAGATCAAGTCGAAATCGCCGAAAGGATCGAAATCACCGAAGTAGGATCTGTTCGCCTGAAGCTTCAGATAGTTGGAGCGGCTGATTACCTTGGTCCCGCATAGGGTATCTTTGTACCTCTGGCCGAGAACGAAGGAGAAAGCCAATGCGAAAAACTTGTTGCCCAGAAGGTTGAAGAAGCGCATCGCCTCCTTTTCCATGGGATAGACCAAGCGAGTGCCGTTAATGAACTCACCTTTCCCGTCCTTGATCGCATTGTAGAATTTGGGCAAATCCTCGGGCGGAACGGTCATGTCCGCGTCAAGAATCATCAGGACATCCTTTGTGGCGATGGAGAAACCCTTCCTGACGGCGTCGCCTTTTCCCTTGCCGTCCTGCTGGGCAATCAGGATGGACCGCTCGCTCCCATAACGCTGCTGCACCTCTTGGATCGCGTTCCAAGTCGTGTCCGTAGAATTGCCTTCGATAAAAATGAGTTCGTCATCCGGCCCCATATCCGGGAGCCGCTTGACGATATCCTCGATATTGCYGGCCTCGTTTCGCGCTGGAACGACGATCGACACCGAAGGTTCGGCCTTCGGAGCGGCGTAGCCAATCGGCCTAGCAATCGCAATATTGAGAAGGCAGAGAGTTCGAAGGAGCGGAAGAGGAGCAAGGCAGCGATTAACGAAGCCGCTGATAAGTGGGATATAGAACGGGATCAGGATCTTCTGGTCCAGTCGTATCAATTCGAAGTCTTCAAGCGTCAGAAGATTCTGGACGTCTTCATGGGCAAGCCAGTTTGATTCAGGAACCCGCCGGCGCAGACCGAACTTGGATGCGAGAGTCGCAAGCGGCCGCCACATACTACTGTAATAGGTAAGAACAAGGCGTGTCTCAGGCGAACACAATGCACGGGCCTGAGCGAACATGCTCTGTATGTCTCGTTCGTAATGGATGAGGCCACTGATGACCAGGTAATCAGGTTTGGTGTCAGTGACGTCTTCGATCTTGACGACCTTGTGCTCGTCAAACTCATTCATAGGTTCTGCAGCTTGCGTTATCGAGCGAAAAGTTACCTTGCCCTGAGGAAATCTGCCAATCAGCAGCGGCGTCGTCGGATCGATCTCGACCACGGAATTCTGGCCCAAGACAAAGAGGCCAATGTACCTTCTCAATTGAGAATAGAAATAGTCCCTCATAAGTTACCTCGGCGCCAAGCGGTTCAAGCGCCAATGTCCCAGAATGAGGGCTGCAGGCACGACGTACACCACAAAAAAGAGAAAATGAACGGCCGTCGCCAGGAGCAACCCCTCCGAGGGCGAACGCCCTAGTAGTACGAATGCCGAAACGACGGATGCATGAAAGGTACCGACTCCGGATGGCGCAGCTGGGATCATCAGGCCCAACCCGCCGACAAACAACACGAACAACGATTCTTGATAACTCAGCGCGACGCCGACAAATCGGGCAACGAAGATATACGCAAGGGCGTATACCGAAAGCCACAAAACTAGCGTGAGAACGGCCGGAACGATGGTCACGGAAAGAGATAAGCTTTGTGCGCAACTTCGAATGAAATAGATAATGTGACGGTCAAAGAAATCCCGCAGTCGCAGGAGACCGAAGACTGGCCGCAATATCGGGACAAGCCGATCGCCGAAATACCTTACCAGCACTGCCGATAGAAATATCCCAACTATTGCACCAAGCATGATGACCAGAAGAACATTTCGGTATTCGGAATTCAATGTATGGCTCAGTAAAACCAAAGAAAATATGCCGACAGAAATGATCGTCACCAAGTCAACCATCTTTTCGATCAGAAGCCTACCGAGTGCGTCTGCGTAGGGGACAGTCGCGACAACTCGGCTGTAATGTACACGCAAAAGGTCTCCACCTCTCGCAGGAAGGAACATGTTGGCGCCCAGACCGAGTAGGGAGGCCATGAGGGACGTTCCGTAACCGATCTTACCATCCAGCAGCAGGCGCCATCGCACCGCATAACCTACAGCGATACCGAAGGTAACAAGCAGAAACCACAGGAGCGATGTGACGGATATTCCGCTACGAAAAATGCGGATGGCTTCCTCCCAATCCACCGCCCTTAGCAGGAATATCAGGAGGACAATGCTTATTGCCGAGGCTATAAGCATCTGCAGCCGTTGATACGCGGGAGCCGCCGCCGCTGCTTTGCTCCATGATTTGTGCAACCTCTCACGCATCCGCCAGTGCGAACTGGGTAGAGCGTTTTTGACGAGACGTTTGAGCATAAAGGGCCTGCGTTTCAATTGGCGGCAAGTGCGAGTCAAGGATGAAACGACCCCCTACAACACAAACCGGCTGCCCGCTACCAATAGTTTTATTGCGGCGCAGCATCAATTTACGGTACCCACAGGTCTCCTATTTCCAGGTCGCACACAGGCGTGTTTATTCCGGCGTGGCCAACTGCGCCGAACCATCGCCCGGCAGCGAATTGGTGCTTTCGTTGCCTTGAGTGGCGTTCTGCGAAAGTGGAGCTTAAGC
>NZ_JBFTQY010000022.1:0-87541 GCF_056399245.1 Rhizobium sp. 01N447_2 | reverse complement strand
TCGTCGGCGCGGCCACTGAGGTTTTCGGCGATGTAATAGAGAACCTGGGCGCGGTTATGAGTGGTCGCATTCGACCAGGCGGAGGCGGCCTGTGCGGCAACCACCGCATTGCGGATGTCCTTGCGGTTGCCTTCGCCGACCTCCCCGATGGCCTTGCCCTTGGGCGAGGCGATGACACGGGAATAATTGCCGTCTGGGCGTGCCTGCTTGCCGCCGATGAAGAGCTTTGCCGTCCGGTCGATGCTTGGCAGGGCAAAATCGCCGGCAACCGGCTTTACTTGCGAAAGTGCCGGCATTGCTGCGCGCGCCTTGCGACCGACCCAAGCCTTTGGCTTCAGATATTCGTAGCAACCTTCGCGTCCGCCTTCGCGTCCGAATCCGGATTCGCGCTTGCCGCCAAAACCGACGGCGGCATCAAAAAGATTGGTGGCATTCACCCAGACCACGCCGGCTGCGAGCTTTGCCGCAACGTTCAGCGCCAAGCCGATCGTCTCGCTCCAGACGCTGGCGGCGAGGCCGTAGCGGGTGTGATTGGCAAGCTGGATGGCCTCTTCCGGTGTGCGGAAAGTCATGGAGACCGCAACCGGCCCGAAGATTTCCTCGGTCGCGACGATCGATGTCGGCTGCACGCCGCTCAGAAGCGTCGGCGGGTAGAAGCTGCCGCCCTTCGGCAGGTCGATCTTGGCCTGATGCAGTGTCGCGCCTTCTGAAACTCCCTTTTTCACCAGCGCTTCGATACGCGTCAATTGCACGGGGGCTATGATCGCACCCATATCGATGCACTTGTCCAAAGGCTGACCGACCCGCAATGTCTCCATTCGGCGCTTCAGCCGCTCATGGAAAAGATCGGCAATGCCTTCCTGGACCAGAAGCCGCGAACCGGCGCAGCAGACCTGTCCCTGGTTGAACCAGATCGCGTCGACGACGCCTTCCACGGCGCCGTCGATATCGGCGTCGTCAAAAACGACGAAAGGTGACTTGCCGCCGAGTTCCAGCGTCAACGACTTACCGCTACCTGCGGTACGCTCGCGAATAACGCGCCCGACTTCGGTCGATCCGGTAAAGGCAATTTTGTCGATATCCTCATGCCCGACGAGCAGCGCGCCTGTTTCGCCTTCTCCCGTCACGATATTGAGTACGCCCGGCGGAAGGCCCGCCGCGGATGCTAGTTCGGCAAAGAGAAGCGCCGTCAGCGACGTGAATTCGGCAGGCTTCAGGATGACGGCGTTGCCGAGCGCCAAAGCCGGCGCCACTTTCCAGGCCAGCATCAGGAATGGGAAATTCCACGGGATGATCTGGCCGACGACGCCGACCGGCACATGATCGGCAAATTCCGTGTCCTGGATTTGTGCCCATCCGGCGTGATGATAGAAATGACGGGCTGCCAGTGGCACGTCGAGATCGCGGGTTTCGCGGATCGGCTTGCCGTTGTCGATTGCCTCGACCACAGCAATCAGACGCGCATGGCGCTGGATCATCCGGGCAAGCGCATAGAGATGGCGCGCCCGCGCATGGCCCGGCAGTCGCGCCCATGACGCCTGTGCCTTGCGGGCCGCCGCAACTGCGTTGTCCACATCCGCCGCGCCGCCGTTCGCGAGCTTCGCCAGGACCTTGCCGGTGGCTKGCTCGAACGTTTCGAAGTTCTTGCCCGACGCGGAGGGCACGAATGCGCCATTGATGAAGTGACCGAAACCGGAAGCGTGGCGCGCCAGCCAGTCGCGAGCTTCGATATCGGATTCAGGGGCGGGGCCGTAGGACATTTCGTCGAAATACTTTGCAACAGTCATCTGGATCATCCAATCGGGTGTCTGTTGAGGGCCGAATAGGCACCGGTGACGTGATGCTCCAACTGCCGCTCGATATCCGCAAGCAAGCTTGATGCACCGATGCGGAAGAGATCGGACTCCAGCCACTCGCGCCCCAGTTCGTCCTTCATCAGGAACTGGTAGTTCAACACGTCCTTCGCCGCGGAAATGCCACCGGCCGGCTTGTAGCCGATCTTGATACCGGTGCGCTCCTGATAGGCGCGGATCGCCCGCAGCATGGTCAATGTCACGGCCAGCGTCGCATTGACGCCTTCTTTGCCGGTCGAGGTCTTGATGAAATCGGCTCCCGCCATCATGCAGACCAGCGAGGCCCTGGTGACATTGCGGAGCGTCTTCAGGTCGCCGGTCGCCAGAATGGCTTTGACATGCGCATCACCGCAGGCGGCGCGATATTCTTTCATTTCCTCGTAGAGTGCAGTCCAGTTGCCGGTCAGCACATGCTCGCGAGTGATGACGATGTCGATTTCCTTCGCGCCATCGGCAACTGACGCCTCGATTTCCTTGACTTTGAGGTGGTGCGGGCTGAGGCCGGCAGGGAAACCGGTCGAAACCGCGGCGACCGGAATGCCGGAATCTCCGAGTGCCTCGACGGCCGTTGCAACAAAACGATGGTAGACGCAGATGGCGCCGGTGGTGATCGAACGGCCGCTCATGCCGAGCGAATCCAGAATGTCGGCGCGTATCGGATTCATCGCCTTCGCACACAACCGCTTGACGCGTTCGGGGGTATCGTCGCCGTTCAACGTCGTCAGGTCGATGCAGGTCACCGCCTTCAGGAGCCAAGCCGCCTGTGCGTCCTTTTTGACGGTGCGGCGTCCAGGAAGCGAGGCTACGCGGCGCTCGGTGGCAGACAGGTTGACCCGGGTATCAAGCACCCACGACAGATCGAGTTCCATACCGGTATTGCGCGGCCGGTTATGGGTGCCGTCCGGCAATCGTGAAGGGCCACCATGACGCGCCGCGTTTGCCGCATTGTGAACAGCAACGGTTTCCAACTAGAATCCTCCCGATCCGAGCGTGAAGATCCTGTTGCCATCAGTGCAGAGGCACGCAGAGGAAGCTTCACGACTGGCTCAAATGTGATTTTTTTTTCACTGTTTGTGAAGTTTGCATCACCGCGCCGCTGCGTCAAGTTTAGATTTCGACAGACGCAGAAAAAATGCGGGATTTCTCAGTCGAAATCGTTCATGCCGTTTTCTGTGATGACCACATCGAACGACTTCATGTCGCTGAAAAAGGCCGGCTTGAGCTTGCCGATTTTGCTGCTGTCGGCGAGAAGAATATTCTTTCGTGCCCGGGACATCGCCTTTTTCTTGATCTCCGCTTCGTGAAAATGCGCGCAGGTCGCGCCACGCCGGGCATCGACACCGGCTGCAGAAAGAAATGCCACGTTGATCACAAGCTGATCGAGCATTTCCAACCCCGAGGCACCGGAAAAGCTCGCCGATGCTGGGTGGTAAAGACCACCGAGCATAACAAGGCGAACGTTGGGTTTTCGCATCAGACGATCGGCGACATTCATGGCGTAACAGATCGCCGTTATGTGAATCTGGTCTGGGAGGAGATCGACCAGATAGGGTAACGTGGTGCCGCAATCGAAAAAAACCGTATCATCATGGTGAATGTAATCAATGGCTTGTGTGCAAACTTGCCGTTTTGCAGCGGCATGACTGTCGGCCGCCTTGGAAATTTCATAGGGATCGTTTTCCGCTTCGATAGCCGGAACGATATGGCCGCCGAGGAACGCGAATTGGTCTGCATTGGCACTGACATCACGCCGAACCGTCATCTCTGAGACGCCCAGTATCTCGGCAGCATTCTTGATGTGCAGAATGCGATGTTGTGAAAGGGCCTCGGATAAGACTGCGATGCGCCGGCCCTTGCGACTATCCATATCGCATCTCTCCCTTATCGTTTACACTTGGAATAGTGTTCTGATCAAAATTTAACAAGGGACTGCTATTCTCATCTTGTATGTCCCCTCGAGCTACGATTCGGCATTTGCGCCGAGCTGCAGCTTCTGCGCCAGCCAGTTGCGCGCAACATGGCATATCGTCACAATTTTACAGGGAAACCCCGCAATTTGAAATGAGAATTTGTGACCAGCCTACCATTTTTGTGGTGGAATAGTCACAAAACTGTATAGATGGTGCCTCACTTCGGCTGCGGGGAAGCAGGTGACGACAAGATCGACATTCTAGGCCGCCAGGGGCGAGTTCGTCACGCCTCTGGTCGGGGTGGCCTTCCGACCAGAGGCTTCATCCTCAGCGACTGCTGAGGACATTCCTGGCTGCGCGCGCTACTCGCCGGCTTTTCTTGCTGCTGTTTCGATCGCATCGGCAACCTTTTCCGGTTGGGATGCGAAGACTGCGTGGCTTGCCTTTATTTCAGTCACGTCGCTTCCGGCACGTTTTGCCATGTCGCGTTCAAGCTCGGGGTTGATGGAGCGATCCTCGGTGGCGACGATCGACCAGCTTTTCTTCGTCCGCCATGCTGGCTGGGCGATCTTGGCGGAGAATGCCTGCTTCGAGGCGAAGACCTGTGACTTTGCCATGAAATCGGCTTCGGCTTGTGGAAGGTCGGCTGCGAAATCCGCGGCGAAGGCACCCGGATCGAGATACAGATATTTGCCGTCCTTCGTTTCCTTTATATCCATGCTGCCGGCGGGCTTCGAGCTGGCGAGGCTGAGCAGGCTTTCGCCCTTGTCAGGCTGGAATGCCGCGACATAGACGAGGCCCGCGACCGCGGGATCGTTGCCGGCTTCGGTGATGACCATGCCGCCGTAGCTGTGGCCGACGAGCAGAACCGGTCCGTCCTGAAGGTCGAGAACCCGCTTGGTCGCCGCCACATCGTCGTCGAGCGAGATGATGGGCTGCTGGACGATGGTGACGTTGAAGCCGCGCTTCTCGAGAATGTCCGTCGCCTTGCGCCATCCCGAACCGTCGGCCAGCGCGCCGTGGACGATCACGATGTTTTTGACCTCGGCAGCCTCCGCCGCGAATGCGATGGCGGTCGTGGCAAAGGCAAGGGCTGCGGTGAAAATAAGACGTTTGTTCATGGGTATCACTCCTTTGGGTCGTTGTTGTTGATTGGGATAGTGATGCGTTTCAGGTTCAACCGAATGTAAAGGCGTAGGCCTGCACGCCGGGATCGAGGAAGCGGATCTCGAAGTTGCGGGCGGCGACCGTGCCGGACTGGCGGACGAGCTGGTAAAGCCTGGTCGCGGTCACCGTACCGTTCCGTCGGCATCGATGTCGGAGCCGTGGTCAGGCCCTGGCGTCTTGCCGTCGATCTTCACCTGGAAGCGGATCGGTTTGCCGCCGGCGCCAGGCCCGAGAACGAGATGCAAGTCGCGGGCGCTGAAGCGATAAGTGATGCCGCCGCCCGGCTGATCAAGCGTCGCCTGATCCCGGCCGACGGTCCAGGTTCCGGACAGGCCCCAGCCATTGAGGCCGGGTTCGGCGATCGAATAGTTGTGCGCTGTGTCTGCCTGCAGCCCTTCCGGAGAGGCGAAGTTAGCCGCCTGTTCGTAGCCGAGATAGGTCTCGCCGGAGCGGATGTTGCCGAGATCAGGACCTGCTTCCACGCCCTTGGCATCCGGCGCAACTGGCGCGCTTGCCGTCGTTTGGCTGCCGGCTTCGCGCAGCAGGTCCTGAATGGCCTTTTCGGTCTTGTTGTAATTGCCTTCGCCGAAATGGTGGTAACGGATCTGGCCTTTGGCATCGATCAGATAGGCGGCAGGCCAATAGCTGTTTTCGAAGGCGCGCCAGATGCTGTAATCATTGTCGATCGCAACGGGATAGCCGATCTGGAAGTCGCCGATCGCCTTCTTGACGTTGTCGATCTTCTTCTCGAAGGCAAATTCAGGGGCGTGGACGCCGATCACCACAAGGCCCTGGTCCGCATATTTTTCGGCCCAGGCTCTGACATAGGGGATCGTGCGAATGCAGTTGATGCAGGAATAGGTCCAGAAATCGACGAGCACGACCTTGCCGCGCAGCTGCTCGGTGGTGAGAGGCGTTGAGTTCAGCCATTCGACCGCACCATCAAGTGACGGCGCGTAGCCTTCGACGGGCAGATCACTGCGGAAAGGCTGTTTTGCATCGGCGGCCGCAATCATCACCTCGTTGCTCGCCAGCTCGGAAGAAGGGCCACTGAGCGGCTTTGCATGCAGCCTGTCGAGCACGGCCTGTTCCAGCGATGCAGTGCTGGCGTAGGAGAGCCGGGCGAGCAGGCTGGTATCGAGGCCGAGCGCGATGACGGCGACGCCCGCCAGTACGGCAGCGCCGAGTACCTGGCGAATCCGGTCGCCAAACCCGAGGGAGCGCTTCATGGCGGCGAAGAGCTTGCCGCCGACAAGCAGGGCGACGGCAAGCGAACTTGCAGCACCAGCGGCATAAGCGATCAGCAGGAAGGTCGTTTGCAGATTGGCGCCCTGCAATGCAGCTCCGGTCAGCACGAGGCCGAGAATCGGACCGGCGCAGGGCGCCCAGAGCAGTCCGGTGGCAACGCCGAGAAGAAGCGCGCTCTTCACTGTCGTTGTGCCGCGCCCGCCGCCGGTGGCGTTGATAAGATTGTTGCCAAGGTCGACGATCGGCCGGGCAAGCGTGCTTGCGATGCGTGGTGAAAGCAGGCTTGCGCCAAAGAGCGCGAGCAGGACGATTGCGGCAAGGCGGCCATATTCATTGGCGCGAATGGCCCAACTGCCACCGACCGCGGCGAGCGTGGCGACGAGCGCGAAGGTGGCGGCCATGCCCGCCAGCATCGGCAGCGTGCTTCTGACGAAGGGCTGTCCGGCGCGGGCGAAGACGAAGGGGAGGATAGGCAGGATACACGGGCTGAGGATCGTCAGCGCGCCTCCGAGATAGGCTATGATCAGAAGTGTCATCATCGTTTCCTTTGAAACCGTTTGATCGGGCTCTGGGCGGCGATGGGCCTGGACCAGCGATGGCCGGGATGTAGCCGGGCCGACGTATCCCCGATGTGTCCGGTTTTGCGGGAAAATGTATCGAAGTGTTGCTGCCGGCGGACGGTGATACAGAGCGACACAAAGTGCTGCCGTGGCCGCGAGGAGCGACGAAAACGGCTGCGGCCGAACCGATGCGTCGCTGAGGCGCCGCGATTGTATCAGACTGTATCCCGGAGGCCGGAAGCTACATGAGCATTCAAAAACTGCTGGCGCGCGACATATCGGAGATACAAGTAGAGCGCCTTTTCAGCACCGTGATTCATTCGACAGGAGAGACCGATGTCAGAGCAAATCAACCAACACCGCCGCCGCTTCTTCGGCATGACGGCAATCGCCCTTGCGGCGGTCGAGTTCGGCGTGGCCGGCAAGGCCGCCGCCCAGTCGGCGCCTGCCGCAGCCCCGCCTGATGCAGAGGCCGGAACCCACACGTCTTTCGAAGCGCTGAAGCAGGTCAAGGCAGGCGTGCTCGACATCGGCTATGCCGAGGCGGGGAAGGCGGATGGCCCTGTCGTATTGCTGCTGCATGGTTGGCCCTATGACATCTATAGTTTCGTCGATGTCGCGCCGCTGCTTGCCTCGGCAGGCTACAGGGTGATCGTGCCTTATCTGCGCGGTTACGGGACGACGCGCTTCCTGGACGACGGCACACCTCGCAACGGCCAGCCGTCAGCGCTCGCCGCCGATATGATCGCGCTGCTCGATGCGCTCGATATCGAGAAGGCTGTCATTGCCGGCTATGACTGGGGCGGGCGGACCGCCAACATCATGGCGGCACTCTGGCCCGAGCGCTGCAAGGCGATGGTATCGGTGAGCGGCTACCTGATCGGCAGCCAGGAGGCCAACAAGAAGCCGCTTCCGCCCAAAGCCGAACTCGCCTGGTGGTACCAGTTCTATTTCGCCACCGAACGCGGTCGTCAGGGATACGAGAGCAACACCCATGATTTCGCAAAGCTGATCTGGCAGACGGCTTCGCCGAAGTGGAACTTCGACGATGCGACATTCGACAGGTCGGCCGCCGCCTTCGACAATCCCGACCACGTCGCGATCGTCATTCACAATTATCGCTGGCGCCTGGGGCTTGTCGAAGGCGAGGCCAAGTACGATGCCTACGAGACGACGCTCGCCGCAACGCCTGTCATTTCGGTACCGACCATCACCATGGAGGGCGATGCAAACGGTGCGCCGCATCCGGAACCTTCCGCTTATGCCGGAAAATTCTCCGGCAAATATGAGCATCGCACGATCGGTGGCGGCATCGGCCACAATCTGCCTCAGGAAGCGCCGCAGGCTTTTGCGCAAGCCGTCATAGACGTCGATCGCTTGTAGACCGGCGATGCCGGTTGCAGAGCCTCGTTGCTCCGGCCGGCGGAATATGCGTAGGTCGCGTCTGTCGCTTCGGCCAGGAACGAAGCGACCGGCGCGGCCGCTCTATCGTAAGGAATAGGGAAATATGGATCATGTCGATCACATCCTGATCGTCGATGACGATCGCGAAATCCGCGAGCTGGTATCGGGCTATCTGCAGAAGAACGGCCTGCGCACGAGCGTTGCCGCCGACGGGCGCCAGATGCGCAGTTTTCTCGAAGCCAATGCCGTCGACCTGATCGTGCTCGATGTGATGATGCCCGGCGACGACGGGCTGGTCCTGTGCCGCGAACTGCGCGCCGGCCGGCACAAGGCGATCCCGATTCTGATGCTGACGGCTCGCACCGACGAGATGGACAGGATCCTCGGACTGGAAATGGGCGCCGACGACTACCTTCCCAAGCCCTTTGCCGCGCGGGAACTGCTCGCCCGCATCAAGGCGGTCCTGCGGCGCACGCGGATGTTGCCGCCCAACCTGCAGATCAGCGAGGCCGGGCAATTGCTGACCTTTGGCGATTGGCGGCTCGATACGGTGGCCCGGCACCTTCTCGACAGGGAAGGGACCGCGATTGCGCTCAGCGGCGCCGAATACCGTCTGCTTCGCGTGTTCATCGATCATCCGCAGCGGGTGCTCAATCGCGACCAGCTTTTAAGCCTGACGCAGGGCCGCGACGCCGATCTCTTCGATCGTTCGATCGATCTCCTGGTCAGCCGCCTGCGTCAGAGGCTGGGCGACGATGCGCGCGAACCGACCTATATCAAGACGGTGCGCAGCGAAGGTTATGTGTTTTCGGTTCCGGTCGAAATCTTGGAGCTGCGCCAATGACGACGGCAATCCGCTTGCGTTCGGGCCTGACGTGGCCGAGCACGTTGCGGTCGCGGATCTTTCTCATCCTGCTGATCGGATTGGCCTTGGCCTACGGGCTGTCCTTCAGTGTGCTCTATATGGAGCGCACTATGTCGGCCAAGGCCGTGATGCTCGGCACGCTGGAGAGCGACGTGGCAACGTCGATTGCCGTTCTCGATCGGCTTCCGCCAGGCGAACGCGGTGATCTGCTCGACCGGCTGAGCCGCGGCAATTACCGTTTCGTGCTCGGACACGGCCTTCCCGGCGTGCCTGACACATCAAGCAAAGGGGCGGAAATCTCAGGAAAGATCGAGGAGGCCATCGGGCACCGCTTTCCGATCCGGATCGAACGGATTCCTGGCGATGTGAACCGGCTGCAGGCGCATCTGACGCTCACCGACGGAAGCCCCTTGACGATCGACGTCACGCCGAAGGGCGTCATGCCGATCGCCGCATGGCTGCCCTATGTCTTCGTCATCCAGATGGTGCTGCTCATCCTCTGCACCTGGTTCGCGGTTCGCCAGGCGATCCGGCCGCTCGGCGAGCTTGCCGCCGCTGCCGATGCGCTTGACCCGAACAAGGACGGCCCGGCTTTGAGCGAGGCAGGGCCGAGCGAGGTCGCGCATGCGGCAAGGGCGTTCAACGCGATGCGGGAGAGGATCGCCCATTACCTCGAAGAGCGCGTCCAGATCCTGGCGGCAATCTCGCATGATCTGCAGACGCCGATCACCCGCATGCGGCTGYGCGCCGACATGGCGGAGGATTCGCCTGACAAAGACAAGCTGGTGCACGATCTCGGCGAGATCCAGCGCCTTGTTCAGGACGGCATTGCCTATGCACGCAGTGCGCATGGCAATGGCGAGAAGAGTGCCCGCATCGATCTCGCCTCGTTCATCGACAGCATGGCCTACGACTACCAGGATACTGGAAAGGCCGTCACCGTCGTCGGCCTGGTTCAGGGTGCTGCCCTCACCAAGCCGCATGCTCTTCGCCGCATCCTATCGAACTTCATCGACAATGCGCTGAAGTTTGCCGGTGCTGCCGAGATCAGCGTCGAGCGAAGCGCAGAAAACGATATCGTCATATCAGTGATGGACCGCGGGCCGGGAATTCCGGACGATATGCTGGAAGCCGCCATGCAGCCTTTCTTCCGGCTGGAGCAATCCCGTAACCGAGAGACCGGCGGCACCGGTCTCGGTCTTGCGATCGCCCAGCAGCTGACGGCCAAGATTGGCGGGTCGCTCCGGCTCTACAATCGCGCCGGCGGCGGGCTGGCTGCGGAAGTCACCATCCGCTGACATCGGGGCGCGTCGCAAAATTTTGAGATGTTTTGTATGCAAAGATGTCCTTGATACCGGATGCTACTTTTTGTGACATTTCGGGCGTTTTCGGAAACATGGCGGATATATCCGTCGGTCAAACCACACTCCGTCAACCCGGCCGCGCACCGCGGCCAGTCGCCTTAGCGACGCAACAAAGGAGTGTTTCATGACAAAGATCGACAAGGTTCTCTATACCGGCAAGACCCACACGACGGGCGGGCGCGACGGCGCGTCGCATAGCGACGACGGGCAGCTTGATATCAAGCTTTCGCCTCCGGGCAGCAACCGTGCCGGCACCAATCCCGAACAGCTTTTCGCCGCCGGCTGGTCTGCCTGCTTCATCGGCGCGATCGGCATTGCTGCCGGCAAGCTGAAGGTCAAGCTTCCTGCAGATGCCGCCGTCAACGCCGAGGTCGATCTCGGGGCGACCGACGGCGACTATTTCCTGCAGGCTCGCCTCAAGGTCAGCCTTCCGGGCATCGAAGCGGATCTGGCAAGGGCGCTTGTGGATGAAGCGCACCGGACCTGCCCCTATTCGAAAGCAACCCGCGGCAATATCAATGTCGAATTGAGCATTGCTTGACAGATGGGATCGATCGCCAAAAGGAAACATGACGAGGCCAGTCGGGCCTCGTCGATGGAGGAACCAATGAGACTGATGATCATCTGCATTCTGGGGGCGACGATTTTCGCAGCGCCCTGCATCTACGATGTAACGTCACAGGAGCCGTCGCCGCTTGCCGGCCTGGTGACGGCGGCATCCGCAGCTTCATCCTCAGGGGAGCGGCTGCCGCTCCAGCTGTTCTTTTAGATCACCAGGGAGAAAGACAGTGAAACTCTATCAGAACGAAATTTCCTCGGCGACATCTCGAGTCCGCATCGCACTCGCCCTGAAAGGATTGATGGCCGAAGCGCTGCCGGTCACCATCCTTGGCGAAAATTCCGAGAGCCGGCAGGCCGGATATCGCAGTATCAATCCGCAGGGGCTCGTGCCCGCCTTGCTGACGGATAGTGGCGTCCTCATTACCCAGTCGCTGGCGATCGTCGAATATCTCGATGAGATAAAGCCTGAACCGCCGCTATTGCCTGACACCGCGGAAGGCCGGGCGCAGGCGCGGTCGATCGCGCTTGCGATCGCAGCCGAGATCCACGCGCTGCTGCCGCCGCGGATCGGTCTGCATCTCGGCAAGGTCTTCCAGGCGGATGCCGATGCCATTACTGCCTGGAATCGTCATTGGGTCGGTGAAGGAATGGCCGCGGTCGAGGCGATGATCGCCGGCCACAGGCAGGGGGCTTTCGCTGTTGCGGATCAGCCTGGTATTGCCGAGATCTTTCTCTTCCCGCAGGCGATCAGCGCTCGGCGCCTCGGCTTCGATCTCGCCCGCTGGCCCAATATCGCGGAGATTGTCGCCAGACTGGAGGCGATACCGGCTTTCCAGGAGAACGCACCGGCCCCGAGACAATGATCCAATCTATGAAGAATCGGCCGCAAGTGACTGCGGCCGATTCTCTTCTGGTGTTCTAGCCTTGGCGATAAGACGTCACCTTCATGGCCCGTCGGTCGCTTTTAGCGGTTGACCCTTGCCTGCAGATGCGCGGGATAACGATCGCCTTCCACCTTGATCGTGGCGAGCGCGCTTTCGATGCTACGGAGATCCTCGGCCGTCAGTTCGATCTCGGCGGACTGGATGTTCTCCTCGAGGCGATGCAGCTTGGTGGTGCCGGGAATCGGCACGATCCAGGGCTTCTGCGCCAGCAGCCATGCGAGAGCCACTTGGGCGGAGGTTGCCTTTTTGCGGGCGGCGATTTCTCCGAGACGATCGACGAGTGTCTGGTTGGCTTTTCGCGCCTCCTGWGAAAAGCGCGGCACGACGCTGCGGAAATCCTTGCTGTCGAAGGTGGTCGTTTCACTGATCGCGCCAGTCAGAAAGCCCTTGCCGAGCGGGCTGAAGGGCACGAAACCGATGCCGAGTTCTTCAAGCGTCGGCAGGATTTCCTGCTCTGGTTCGCGCCACCACAGCGAATATTCGCTCTGCAACGCCGCCACCGGCTGGACGGCATGGGCGCGGCGGATCGTCTGGGCGCCCGCTTCCGAGAGGCCGAAATGTCTGACCTTGCCTTCCGCGATCAGCGCCTTGACCGTGCCGGCGACATCCTCGATCGGAACATCGGGATCGACGCGATGCTGGTAGAAGAGATCGATGACATCGGTCTTCAAACGCTTCAGCGCCTGGTCGGCCACCGCGCGGATCTGTTTCGGCCGGCTGTTCATGCCGCTCTGGCCACCATTGGCATCGAAGTTGAAACCGAATTTCGTGGCGATCACCACCTCGTCGCGGAAGGGGGCGAGCGCCTCTCCCAGAAGCTCTTCGTTCTTATAGGGGCCATAGGCCTCGGCCGTGTCGAAGAAGGTCACGCCGCGTTCGAATGCCCACCGGATCAGTGCGGTCGCTTCCTGAATATCTGTTGCCGGGCCATAACCGTAACTCAGCCCCATGCAGCCGAGACCGATGGCCGAGACATGAAGTCCGCTCTTTCCAAGTTCACGCTTCTGCATAGAAATTTCCTTTTCTAACCTTGGTATTGCGTGTCGGTGACATGCTCCATCCAGTCGACGACCTTGCCRTCGAGCTGTTCCTGGATGGCGATATGGGTCACCGCCGTCGTCGGCGATGCGCCGTGCCAATGGCGTTCAGCCGGTGCGAAAGAGACGACGTCGCCGGCGCGGATCTCCTCGACGGGACCGCCTTCGCGCTGCACGCGACCGAAGCCCGATGTGACGATCAGCGTCTGGCCGAGCGGATGAGTGTGCCAGGCGGTGCGGGCTCCGGGCTCGAAGGTGACGCTGGCGCCAGCCGCACGTGCGGGGCTGGTCACGGCAAACAGCGGGTCGACACGCACGCTGCCGGTAAACCAATCGGCTGGTCCCTTGGCCGAAGGCTGCGAACCGCTTCGCTTGATCTCCATCTTTGTCTTCCTTTCGATGTCGGGGTGGACGTGTCCACTCGAGTAGCAAGGTATTTAGGGCGTGCGCCAGGTCGCGATTAGATGGTATAAACGGCAAGAACCCATGAGAAAGTTTCATAAATGCCGCGCCCCGCCGTCAACGACCTCATCGCCTTCCTTGCCGTTGCACGCGCACAGAGCTTCACGAAGGCGGCGGGCAAGCTGGGTGTGTCGCAATCGGCGCTCAGCCACACCATCCGCGGGCTCGAGGAGCGGCTTGGACTGCGATTGCTGACACGCACGACCCGCAGCGTCGCGCCGACAGAGGCGGGCGAACGTCTGCTCGTTTCCATCGGACCGCGGCTCGACGAGATCGAGAGCGAGCTGGCTGCCTTGAGCGCGTTCCGGGAGAAGCCGGCAGGCACCATTCGCATCAATGCCGGCGAGCATGCGGCCGATGCCGTCCTTTGGCCTGCCTTGCAAAAGCTGCTGCCCGATTATCCCGATATCAATGTCGAGATCATTGTCGACTACGGTCTGACCGACATCGTCGCCGAGCGTTACGATGCGGGGGTGCGGCTTGGAGAACAGGTGGCGAAAGACATGATCGCAGTGCGCATCGGTCCCGACATGCGCATGGCCGTGGTCGGCGCTCCCGCCTATTTCGACACCAGGCCGAAGCCGCTGACGCCGCAGGACCTTACGGATCACAATTGCATCAATCTGCGCCTACCGACTTACGGCAGCGTTTATGCATGGGAGTTCGAGAAGGACGGGCGCGAACTCAGGGTTCGCGTCGAAGGGCAATTGGTCTTCAACAATATAGCGCTGCGGCTGAACGCAGTGCTGGCGGGCATGGGACTTGCCTACATGCCGGAGAACTTGGTCGACGCGCATCTAGCCGATGGACGGCTGGAGCGCGTGCTTGAGGATTGGTGCCTGCCGTTTTCCGGCTACCATCTCTACTATCCGAGCCGCCGGCATACGTCGCCGGCATTTGCCCTCGTCGTCGATGCACTTCGCTATCGAGGATAGACGCCCACCGTTTCGGGCCGCCCGGACAGGCATATGTCCGAGCTACTGGTGATGGCCTCTTGCCGGAAAGAAATCATGCCTGCCAGTAATTTGACATTCCTTCACTCGCCGCTAATTCACACTTGAAATTGAAGGAAACAGTGAATGAATACTGCGGCACCTGCCACGAAAGCTCGGACCGGCGTGTCCGGTTTGGATACAGTTCTGGCGGGGGGCCTTTCGCCGGGGCACGTGTTTCTCCTGGAGGGAAATCCGGGAGCTGGCAAAACGACGATTGCGCTGCAGTTCCTGATCGAGGGTGCACGGCTCGGCGAGCAGGGGCTCTACATCACCCTTTCGGAAACCGAGAGCGAACTCCGGGCCGGTGCCGCATCGCATGGCATGGTGATCGATGGCAATATCGAGATCTTCGAGGTCGTGCCTCCGGAAAGCCTGCTGGATGCCGACCAGCAGCAAAGCCTGCTTTATTCGTCGGATCTTGAACTCGGAGAGACGACAAAGGAAATCTTTGCCGCTTTCGAGCGGATCAAGCCACGTCGCGTGGTTCTCGACAGCCTGTCGGAGATAAGGCTGCTCGCGCAGAGCTCGTTGCGCTACCGCCGGCAGATTCTTGCGCTCAAACATTATTTTGCCCGACAAGGCGCGACAGTCCTTCTGCTCGATGATCTGACCTCCGACGTGCTCGACAAGACGGTGCACAGCGTCGTACACGGCGTCATCCATCTCGAAGAGATGGCGCCGAACTACGGCTCCGAACGCCGACGTCTAAGGGTCATAAAATATCGCGGTCAGGCCTTCCGCGGCGGTTATCACGATTTCATCATCCAGACTGGCGGCGTTATCGTCTTTCCGCGGCTCGTCGCCGCCGAACACAGGTCGAGCTACACCCGCGATCAGATTTCCTGCAATATTGCGGAACTGGACCTTCTTCTGGGAGGTGGCCTCGAGCGAGGTTCCAGCACGCTCATCCTTGGTCCTGCCGGCACCGGCAAAAGCACGTTCTCGTTTCAATTCCTGGTGGCTGCGGTCGCGCGCGGCGAGAAAGTGGCGGCCTTCATTTTTGACGAGGAGCTGGGCCTGCTCTTCACGCGGCTGAAGGCGCTCGGAATAGATCTCGAAGCCATGCGGGACGCCGGTCATATCCACATCGAACAGCTCGATGCCGCCGAACTGTCGCCGGGCGAATTCGCCCACCGTGTGCGCAGCTGCGTCGACAAGTCGGATGCGAAAACCGTCATCATCGACAGTATCAACGGTTATCAAGCTTCGATGCCGGATGAGAATTCGCTGATCCTTCATATGCATGAGCTGCTGCAATATTTGAACAGGCAAGGCGCCAACACCTTTCTTACCGTTGCCCAGCACGGGTTGGTTGGTGACATGAAGGCGCCTGTCGACGTTACCTATCTCGCCGATACCGTCATTCTGCTGCGTTACTTCGAGGCGGCGGGAAAGGTGCGGCGAGCAGTCTCGGTGATCAAGAAGAGAACCGGCTTTCACGAGGATACCATCCGGGAGTATCGCATAGACGCTTCCGGCTTGAGGTTCGGCGATCCTCTCGTCGGGTTCCAGGGCGTGCTTCGCGGCGTTCCAGAATTTGTCACGACCTCAACGCCGCTCCTCGCGACCGATGGCGGGGATAGCGGCAATTCCTAATTCCGGCAAACCGAAAGCATTGATCTACACCCCCGTCGGTCGCGATGCCTGGGTGGCGAGATCGTTGGTCGATGAGGCCGGATTGGCATCGATTGCTGCCACTGACCTGTCTATGTTCGCGTCATCGCTCAGCGATGACATCGCGCTTGGCGTCTTGACGGAAGAGGCCGTTCGCTCGAGCGATCTCAAGCCGATTGCCGCCTGGGTTTCGGCCCAGCCGAGCTGGTCGGATCTTCCCTTCATCGTACTCACCACACGTGGCGGCGGGCCTGAACGAAATCCGGCCGCTGCAAGGCTTTCCGAGGTTCTTGGTAACGTCACCTTCCTGGAAAGGCCATTCCATGCGACCTCCTTCATCAGCGTTGCCCGGACCGCATTAAAGGGACGCCTGCGCCAATACGAAGCGCAAGCCAGGCTTGAAGCTCTGGGCGAGGGAGAGCGACGGTTGCAGACGGCGCTCGCCGCCGGTCGTCTCGGGGCGTGGGAGCTGGAGCTGTCCTCGATGGCCTTGTCGGCCTCGGCGACCTGCAAGGCAATCTTCGGTCGAGGGCCGGATGACGATGTCACGCGCGACGATCTGATCGCAAGCATCCACCCCGACGACCGGGATCTTGTGCTGGCACGCCTGCGCCAGACGATCGATACCGGACGCGACTATTCCATCGAGCACAGGACGATCTGGCCGGATGGATCGCTGCATTGGACCGAGGTCCACGCGCAGCTTTATTCCGACAGATATGGTTCCGCGAGGAAACTCGTCGGCGTCTGCTCTGATACCACCGTCCGAAAGACCATCGAGGAAAATCTGAGGCGGCTCAATGAAACCCTCGAAGAACGTGTGAGGGAACGGACCAAAGAGGTCAACGCCGCTCACCAGACCCTGCTCGAGGAAGTCGCCCAGCGCGAAAGAGCCGAGGAGCAGCTTCGCCAATCGCAAAAGATGGAGGCGATCGGCCAACTGACCGGCGGCGTCGCCCACGATTTCAATAATCTGCTTATGGTCGTTCTCGGAAATCTGGAGTTGCTCGGCAAGCACGTTGGCGGAGATGCCAAGGCGACGCGTCTGGTCGACGGGGCGATTCAGGGCGCGCGGCGTGGAGCGGCGCTGACGCAGCGGCTGCTGGCTTTTGCCAGACAGCAGGATCTGCAGGTCAAGCCCGTCGATCTGGCCGCGCTGGTCTCCGGCATGAACGACCTGCTGCGGCGCTCGGTCGGATCCTCGATCAGCATAAAAACCACCCTGCCGGCGACGCTGCCTCCGGCGCTGGTCGACGCGAACCAGCTCGAATTGGCGCTGCTCAACCTTGCGGTCAATGCCCGCGATGCGATGCCGGATGGCGGGACGCTGTC
Organism: Rhizobium sp. 01N447_2; assembly: GCF_056399245.1. NCBI lineage: Bacteria > Pseudomonadati > Pseudomonadota > Alphaproteobacteria > Hyphomicrobiales > Rhizobiaceae > Rhizobium > Rhizobium sp. 01N447_2. The sequence goes on along the minus strand of NZ_JBFTQY010000022.1, from coordinate 70,225 downwards.
CATATCGCTGCGCGAGGAGCAGGTTGCTGGCGATGCCGCTCTCGGCAAAGGGGCCTATCTGGTGTTGGCGGTGGCTGACGGCGGCACCGGCATGGATGCGGAGACGCTGAAGAAGGCAGTCGATCCGTTTTTCTCGACCAAGGAACTCGGAAAGGGAACGGGTCTGGGCTTATCGATGATCCACGGACTTGCGGTTCAGCTCAATGGCGCACTCCGTATGACGAGCGAGCTTGGGGTCGGAACGACCGCCGAACTGTGGCTTCCGGCGACCGAACGGCGCCCCGAGCGGCCGGCCGAGGCGGAGCTGCCGGTCCCACAAGCTGCATCCAGACTGAAGATCCTGCTCGTCGATGACGATGCCTTGATTGCGATGAGTTCGGTCGACATGCTTGAAGATCTCGGCCACGAGGTGGTCGAGGCAAATTCCGGCTCGCAGGCGCTGGAATTGATCAGCGGTCAGCATTTCGACCTTGTCATCACCGACTATTCGATGCCTGGTATGACCGGCGCACAGCTTGCCCAGGCTGCGCGGAACATTCATCCGGCGTTGCCGATCGTGCTGGCGACAGGTTACGCCGATCTTCCTGCCGGCACTGATATCGATCTTCCGAGATTGGGAAAGCCCTATAATCAGGCTCAGCTTGCCAAGGAGATCGCCAAGGCGATGGCACGCGAAACGGTTCCGCTTCTCCGATCCGGCAGTGGGGCAGGTGGCTTAGGGCTTAGCCCTTCCAAGACCGACGATGTCCGCGATGAAATCGGCGATGGCGCCTGTGTCGTCTAGATCGAAGACCGGCAGGGCCGTATCCGTGACTGCGTGATCGGCGGCGATGGCGCAGATATGGGGATCGCTTGGCGCCAACGGTTCACGATTGGCGGCCTCCAGGCGGCGGGCCTCGATCTTCGGGATCGGTTCGCGCTTATAGCCTTCGATCAGCACGAGGTCGCAGGGGGCGAGGCGGGCGAGGATCTCCTCGAACTCGGGCTCGGGTGCGCCGCGCAGCTCGTGCATGATGGCGTAGCGGGTGCCGGAGACGATGGTGACCTCATGGGCGCCGGCCTGGCGGTGGCGGTAGCTGTCGGCCCCGACCTTGTCTATGTCGAAATCATGATGGGCGTGCTTGATCGTCGAGATCTTGTAGCCACGGCGGGTGAACTCCGTCACCAGCTGGACGGCGAGGCCCGTCTTGCCCGAGTTCTTCCAGCCGGCGATGCCGAAGATTTTCGGTACGGTCATGCGCGAAGGGCCTCCAGCCAGCGTTCCGCCTCGACAAGATCATCAGGCGTGTTGATGTTGAAGAAGGGGTCGAGCAGGCTGGCGCGGGTCGGATGCAGCGGGAACGCCACTTCCGTAACGTCATGCCGTAACAGGAAGTCGCGCACGCGACGCTTCTCGTCGATGGCGATCCAGGCTTCGAGGTCGGCGGCCAACGTCACCGGCCAAAGCCCGAAGACGGGATGGCTGCGGCCCTCGGAGGCGGCAATGGCGATTTGCGAAGGGTGGTCGACCGCTGCGGCCAGCCTGGCGACCAGATCGGCCGGGAAGAACGGGCAATCGACCGAGACGGTGACGACATGGGTGATCGAGGGAAGGCCGGCGGCATAGACCATCGCCGCATGGATTCCGGCCATCGGTCCGGCCTTGCCGGGAAAACGGTCGGGAACGACGGGCACGTCCTCGGCGGCGACATCGGCATTGACGGCAACGAGCAAGGCCTGCTGCGAGAGGCGGGTCAGCACATGGTGGAGCAGGCTCTCTGCCCCAAGCATCACGCCCGCTTTATCGCGGCCCATGCGCTGCGAACGGCCGCCGGCCAGCACGACGCCCGCTATATGAGATTTATCCAACGAGAATTCAGCCATCATCCTTACTCAAACCGGCGCGCGCGGCGCGGATTCCTGCGCGATTGGCGACACACGGCGCTTGGCCTCACGATAGAACGTATAGAGGCCGGAGGCGATGACGATCGCAGCCCCCACGAGCGTCCAGCTGTCAGGCACTTCGGCGAAGAAGATAAAGCCGAGCAGAGAGGAGAAGATCAGGCTGGTATAGCGGAACGGCGCGACGAAGGAGATTTCGCCGGTGCGCATGGCGAGGATGACCGACTGGTAGCCGACGAGCACCAGCACCGATGCGAGCACGAGATGCCCAAGCGCGTTAGCGCTGACCGGCTGCCAGCCGCCGAGCACCGGGATGAGCAGGGCGCCGAAAAAGGAGGCTGATATGGCGGTGATGACGGTTATCATCAGCGAAGGAATCTCCGGACTGATGCTCCGGGTGGCGAGATCGCGGCCGGCCGTTGTCAGCACCGCGGCGACGCAGAGCAGGGCGGCGGGGGTGAATCCATCAGGGCCGGGACGGATGATGATCATCACGCCGAAGAGGCCGACGAGGATCGCCGACCAGCGCCGCCAGCCGACCGGCTCGTCGAAGAAGAGCGCAGCCCCGAAGGTGACGACCAGCGGCAGCGACTGCAGGATCGCCGAGGCATTGGCGATCGGCATCATGCCGAGCGCGGTGATATAGGTGACGGCGGAGAGCGTCTCGCAGAAGATCCTGAAGATGATCATCGGCTGGAGCATGATACGCCAGGAGCGCAGCGCACCCATTTTCCAGGCGATCAGATAGACGAGCAGGCTGGTGAAGAGGCCGCGCAGGAACATGATTTCGCCGGCGTTCATATAGGCGATCACCGATTTGGACAGAGCGTCGCTCGCGGAAAAGCCGGCCATCGCCATGCTCATATAAATGGCGCCCTCAGTATTGCGTGACCGCGGCATGAAGAGATTCCCGTTACCTGTGCGCCTCTTTTAGTCGCGAAGATGCATGAAGGGAATCGGATGAATGTCACACCCGACATAAATCGATGATGCGATGCACAATGGCGCTGATGTCAATGCAGGGGTGTGGGTGGAAGTTCCGACAAATCCCCGTTTTATAAAGTTAATTCCGATATTTCCGACGCCGCAATCAAGGCGTCGATGAGGACGCGCCGTCGCGCCGCCGGTTCGGCCATAGGCGTTTTTCTCTTCCTGCGCGGGAAACGGGTGGCTGCATCGCCTGATGTTTGAGCATCTCAGATCTCGCAACAACCCAGGAGAGATCGATATGACACTTCTCAACGACAAGATCGCAATCATCACCGGCGCAAGCTCCGGCATCGGCCGGGCGGCGGCGAAACTCTTTGCGCGGGAAGGCGCCAAGCTCGTGGTCACCGGTCGGCGGCAGAACGCGCTCGATGCCGTCGTCGCGGAGATCGAGGCAGAGGGTGGTCAGGCCGTCGCCATATCAGGCGATGTCAAGGACGAGGCTCTGCAGGCAAGGCTCGTCGAGACGGCAGTTTCGCGTTTCGGCCGGCTCGACATCGCCTTCAACAATGCCGGCATCCTTGGTGAGATGGGGCCGGTCGCCGGGCTGTCGGTGGAGGGCTGGCGCGAGACGATCGAGACCAATCTCACCGCCGCCTTCCTCGGCGCCAAGCACCAGTCGGCGGCGATGGGAAAAGGTGGCGGGTCGCTGATCTTCACCTCGACTTTCGTCGGCCACACCGTCGGCATGCCTGGCATGGCCGCCTATGCGGCGAGCAAGGCGGGGCTGATCGGCTTCGTGCAAGTGCTCGCCGCTGAACTCGGAGCGCAGAAGATCCGCGTCAACGCACTGCTTCCCGGCGGCACCGACACACCCGCCAGCATCACCAACGCGCCTGATGCCACGCCGGAACTGCTCGCCTTCGTGGAGGGATTGCATGCGCTGAAACGCATGGCACAACCCGAAGAGATCGCCAATGCGGCGCTTTTCCTCGCCTCCGACATGTCGAGCTTCGTGACCGGCACGGCGATGCTGGCGGATGGTGGGGTTTCGATCAGCCGGACATAAGGCGGGCAAGGGAAGGTGCCGTCAGGGTTATCGCTGCGGCACGTTGTTTGTTGCGGCGGGCTATGCCGCCGCAACAAAGGCATCGATCAGGCGACTTCGCGTATGTCTCTTGCCGTCTGGCGTTCGAGATAGGCGACCAGATCCTCGATGGTGACGAGGGGGAGGTTGTGGCGCTCAGCAAAGAGCGTGAGTTCGGGGAGGCGGGACATGGTTCCGTCGTCGTTGGCGACTTCGCAGATGACGCCGGCCGGGGTCTTTCCGGCGAGGCGGGCGAGATCGACGGCGGCTTCGGTGTGGCCGGGGCGGCCAAGCACGCCGCGGGGGTTGGCGCGGAGCGGAAAGATGTGGCCGGGGCGGGCGAATTCGGCAGGCTTTGCGCGATCGTCGACGAGGGCGCGGACGGTGGCGGCACGGTCCGCCGCAGAAATGCCCGTCGTCGTGCCCTTGAGATAATCGACCGAGACCGTGAAGGCAGTTTTGTGCGATTCCGTGTTGTTGGGCACCATCAGCGGGATATCGAGCGCATCGAGACGCTCGCCTTCCATGGCAATGCAAACGAGCCCGCGGGCGTGGTTCATCATGAAGGCGATTGTTTCCGGGGTGACGGCATCGGCCGCGACCACGATATCGCCTTCGTTTTCCCGGTTCTGGTCGTCGACGACGACGACCATCTTGCCGCTGGCAATGGCTGATATGGCATCTTCAATTCTTGCGATAGTCATGCTGTCTGGCCTTTCAAGGGTTATGTCAGCGGACTGACATGGTCTGCTCGGCTCAATCCGTGAGCGAGCCTTCTGCCCTTGGGCGAACAAACGTCAGCCGACTCCAGGATGGAGTGCGACTGCCCGTGTTGTCCTCTTCCATCCGGACTATACCGTCGGCTCCGGCATCTCACCGGATCTGCTGACCTTCCGACAGGAGGTGCCGGAAGCGCTCGCGGGCTCCAGGATTGCTCCTGATACCGCCGGTGGGGAATTACACCCCGCCCTGAGAACATTTCAAAGATAGGATCAAAAACAGGCGGATGGCAAGGTCACTCGACCCGGCAAAAATGCAAAGCTGCCCTAACGCCGATGGACACACTGTTCACACGGAGGCGACGACCGGGTCGCCTTCCGTGCTTCGTTGGTGCTTTGATCCTTCCATGCATGTCGTTGTCCCAAAACCACTGCGCACTTTTGGGCGACATGCATCAGGACATGATCAGGCCGCCGTCGACATTGATGGTCTGGCCGGTGATATAGGCGGCGTCGTCGCTGGCGAGGAAGGTAACCAGGCCGGCGACATCCTCGCCGGAGCCGGCCCGTTTCATCGGGATGCCCTCGACCCATTCCTTCATCAACTCGCCGGGGGCGTAGTTGCCGAGCAGCTTGCCCCAGGCCTGGTCGTTATAGGCCCACATGTCGGTCTCGATGATGCCGGGGCAGAAGGCGTTGACGGTGATCTTCTCGGTCGCGACTTCCTTGGCCAGGCTCTGGGTGATGCCGACGACGCCCATTTTCGAGGCGGCATAATGCGGCGTGTAGATAAAGCCGTCACGGGCCTGGCCGGAAGCGGTGTTGATGATGCGGCCGCCGCGCTTGTGCTTGCGCATTCTCGATATCGCCTCCTGGGCGCAGAGGAAGACGCCCTTGGTGTTGACGGCCATGACCTTGTCCCACTCGTTTTCGGTCAGGTCCTCGACGCGGGCAATGGTGATGACGCCGGCGTTCTGGATCGAGACGTCGACCGAGCCGAATTCCTTCTCGGCGGCATCATAGAGGGCGGTGACGCTCGCCTTGTCGGTGACGTCGCCGATGAAGGAGATCGCCTTGCCGCCGTCGGCCCGGATCTGTTCGGCAACGCCGTGAACCAGTTCCTCGTTGGCCGAGACGACGAGATTGGCGCCTTCTTTCGCAAAGCGTCTGGCGATCGCCGCTCCGATGCCGCGGCTGCCACCGGTAATGACGACGGTCTTCTGCTCAAAGCGTTTCATGCTCTTTCCTTGTCCATCGATAAACAATAAATCTGGGTGCGACCTACCATGCGATCATTATTGGAGATCAACCGGTTGTCGCGAATTCAGGCAGTCTTGAGCGTCGATGACGACGCCCGAGCTCTCCGTCCGTTCGACAGCCCGTTCGATCGGCGTGAAGGGCGGGCAGACGGCGATATCGCACGCCGTCTTGCCCGTTAGTCCCTTCAGCGCCTCGATCTCAGCCAGGGAGGAAGCGAGATCGGTCACTTTCCAGCAGCGGCAATGAGCTTTCTCATCACCAGCAGCAGAAACCGCCGTCGACGAGAAGATCGACGCCGGTCACGAAACTTGCTGCATTCGACAGCAGAAACACCGCCGGACCAACCATCTCGTCGACCGCTGCCATGCGCTGCATCGGCGTCTGCTCTTCGAAGAGCTTGGTCTGGTGGACCATCTCCGGACGGGTGTTCATGGGCGTTGCCGTGTATCCGGGGGAGATGGTGTTGACGCGAATGCCGCGGTCGACCCATTCCATCGCCATGGACTTCGACATATGGATCACGCCCGCCTTGGAGGCGTTATAGTGCGCTTGGCTCAGCCCCCGGTTTACGATCACACCCGACATGGAAGCGATGTTGACGATGGAGCCGCGTCCATTCTTCAGCATGGCGCGAGCCTCTGCCTGGCAGGAAAGAAAGACGCCTTTCAGGTTGATATCCATCAACGTCTGATATTGGTCCTCCTCCATTTCTTCCGCTGCGTTCGCGTTAGCGATGCCTGCAGCGTTGACTGCAAGCGTCAGCGTGCCGAGATCGGCTTCGGTGCGTGCTACGGCATCTCCAAGGGAAGATTTGCTCGTGACATCCGCCGCGATCTGGATCGAGCGGCGGCCGGCGGCGCGAATATGTTCGGCCGTCTTGACCAGCCCGTCGTCGGTTCGGCGGTCGAGCAGCGCCACGTCGGCGCCGCATTGCGCAAGGCCGATGGCAATGCGCTGACCAATACCGCTGCCGGCTCCGGTAACGATGGCAACCTGGCCGCTGAGATCGAAAAGCTTCGGGGCGTTCAGAGTGATGTCGGACACCGCTCTTCCTTTCTCTGTCTGTTTAGATGGTGGCCAGCTCCATGACCGAAACGTCATTTGCCTGGTCACGATTGAGAATCCCCGCCTGCTTGCCTTGCGCAAGCACGAGAATGCGATTGGAGATTCCGAGAACTTCTTCGAGGTCCGAGCTTACGACGATGACCGCCACGCCCTGTTTGGCAAGATTGACGATGATGTCGTAGATGCCCGCTCGGGCACCGACGTCGATGCCTCTCGTCGGTTCGTCGAGCACGACGACCTTGGGATCGCGCATCAGCCACTTCGCGATCACGACCTTCTGCTGGTTGCCGCCGGACAGGTCCGAGGCGTGCTGTTCAGCACGGCCCTTTACGCCGAACTTGGCAACTGCCTTTTCCGCAAATGAGCGCTTGATGCGCGGCGTGATCCAACCACCGCCCAGTTTGTCAAGATTGGCATAGATAATGTTCTCGCTGATCCGGTGCCCGACGATCAGGCCCTGCTCCTTGCGGTCTTCCGGAACCATCACGATACCCTTGGCGATCGCGTCCGCCGGATCTCGCAGCCTCAGTTCCTCGCCTTCCAGCTTGATCGACCCAGCACTGATTGGATCTGCTCCCGAAATCGCACGCACCAGTTCGGTGCGGCCGGCGCCGACCAATCCGGCGATCCCCAGAATTTCCCCGGCCCGGACCTCGAAGGTAACGTCACGGAACGAGTTGTCCGGCGAGCTCAGCCCGGACACCTGGAGTACCGGACGATCTGTCGGAACCGGCAGGGTAGGGAACAAGCGGTCAAGCGGGCGCCCGACCATGCTCTCGACAATCGTTCGCACCGGGGTCGCGCTGTCTGAGAATTCTTGCACCCGCTCGCCGTCACGAAGAACGACGATCCGGTCGGTTATTCGCTTGATCTCTTCCATACGGTGGGAAATGTAGACGATGCCGACGCCTTCTGACCGAAGCTTGCGAACCTGTTCGAAGAGAGCTTCCGTCTCCGCGCCGCCAAGGGCGGCTGTCGGCTCATCGAGGATCAGGAGCTTTGCGTTGAGAGCCAGCGCCTTGGCGATCTCGATAAGTTGCTGATTTGCCGTGGAAAGGCCGGCGACCGTCCGCGTTGCGGGGATGTGAAGGTTCAAGCGAGCGAGCTGGTCCTGGGCCCGGCGAACCATCTGGGCGCGGTCGACGACGCCGTTCTTCATCGGCCAGCGTCCGATGAAGACGTTTTCCGCGATCGACAGCTGCGGCAGAAGCTGCAGCTCCTGATGGATCAGCACAACGCCCTTGTCGATCGCTTCCCTTGGGGTGGCCGGGGCATAAGGCTGCCCCAGCCATGTCATTGATCCTTCGGACGGCATGCGTGACCCGGCGATGATGCCCGATAGCGTTGACTTGCCCGCTCCGTTTTCACCGAGAAGTGCAACCACTTCGCCCGGATAGACGTCCAAGCTGACATTCTTCAGAACCTGGAGCGGCCCATACCATTTGGATATGCCCCTCAGGGAAAGAACTGGATCAGTCACGGCACACCTCCTCAAGACCTCGACTTCATTATGGATGGTTGGCGATGAAGCCTGCGACGTTTTCCTTGGTTGTCAGCGTGGCATCCAGGAGTTGGACCGGCGGCACCTTTTCCCCGGCAACAAGTTTGGCGGCGTTTTCAACCGCGTCGCGGCCCATCTTCTGCGTCTGCTGGGTCGCCGTTACGTTGAAGACGCCCTTGCTGAGTGCTTCGAGAGCCGCGGTGTCACCATCGAAGCCGCCAACCACGATCTTCTGCGACGGATTGGCGACCTTGATCGCCTGCGCGGCGCCAAGGGCAAGGCCGTCGGCCTGGGCGAACACGATCGAAACGTCAGGATTTGCCTGCAGCATATTCTGCATGATCTGGAAACCTTCGTCCTGGCTCCAGATGTTCGAGAACTGTTCGGCGACAACCTTGACGTCCGGATATGCCTTGAGAGATTCAGCGCAGCCCTTCGAACGGTCGACTTCYGGCGTCGTGCCCTTCTGGCCGTGGATGATGACCATCTTCCCCTTGCCGCCGGCTTCCTTCAGGATGTAGTCGCACACGGCCTTGGCAGACGCGACGGAATCCGTTGCAAGGAAGGTAWCGCCGGGTGCTCCCTCGGCGTTGCGGTCAACGTTCACGACCGGAATACCAGCGCTCTTCGCGAGCTTGACCGGAACGGTCGCAGCAGCCGCGCCGGCCGGAATGTAGATCAGCGCGTCGATTTTCTGGGTCAGAAGATCCTGGATCTGGTTGACCTGCGTCGGCCCGTCGCCCTTTGCGTCGACGGTGATGACTTCGATGCCGCGCTTCTTGGCTTCGGCCTCGACCGATTGCTTGATCTGGTTGAAGAAGTTTGCCTGAAGGTTGGCAACGGCCAGGCCGAGCTTCTTCAGTTCCGCAGCATGTACAGGCCCGAGCATGAGGCCCAGCAGTGCAGCAGATGCGAGCATGGTGCGCGCTATTTTCATTGTATTTCCTCCGTTGTTTGATGGAACCCTCGGGTATGTCCTCCCCCTCGGGGTATTGATCCGACCCAAATTTTTGGGGCGGAATTCCGGGCCCGCCAACGCGGTGGACCTCGCTCGTCAGGCGCGACKCCGACGAATGGTCTCCGCGCCGACCGCAAGCACGATGACGATGCCGATGATCACCTGCTGCAGGAAGGGCGAGACGTTGAGAAGGTTGAGACCGTTGCGAAGCACACCGATGATAAGAACGCCGATCAGCGTTCCACCGATGCCGCCCGCGCCGCCGGAGAGCGAAGTCCCGCCGATGACGACCGCAGCGATGGTGTCCAGTTCATAGCCCAGACCACTGGACGGCTGGACGGAATCCAGCCGCGCGGCGAGCACGATGCCGGCGAGCCCCGCAAGGACGGCACTCACGACATAGACGGCTATCGTCACGAGCGGGACGTTGATACCGGCCAGGCGTGCGACTTCGGGATTTCCTCCCACCGCGTAGAGCATGCGACCTTCGGACCGGAAGTGCAGGAAAAGCCACGCGGCAAGAACAACCGCAAGCATGAGAAACACAGTGGCTGTCAACACGCCGAAATGGCGATCGATTGCCAGCATCATGAACCAGTCGGGGAATCCAACGATCTGTTGGCCGTCCGTGATCATATTCGCGACGCCGCGAGCCGCAGACATCATCGCAAGAGTGGCAATAAACGCTGGAACCCTGAACTGCGTAACCAGAAGTCCGACGATCAGCCCCGAAAGGCCCGCTGCGACCAGAGCAAAAGCGATCCCGACCGGCAGCGGCAGGCCGGCGACATTCGCAGTCCAGCCCATGACCATCATCGCAAGAGCGAGTGCCGAGCCGACGGAGAGATCGATGCCGCCGATCAGAATGACAAAGGTCATTCCGACGGCCATGATGCCGAGGACAGTGATCTGATCGAGGATGTTGAGACCGTTCCGAACCGAAAGAAACGTGTCGGTGCTGAGGCTCAGGAAGACGCAAAGCGCGAGCAGCCCCACGAGCGGGCCGGTGGCGCCCTTGAGTTTGCTCAACCAGGCCCCGGACGAAAGCCCGTGTTCATTGATATCGAGCGCCACCATTGTTCCTCCCTATGTCTAGGCTAATAGCTAATTCACTCTACGAATAAATATTCACTGATGCTGGAAAATTCATTAACAAGTTGCTTTCCGGCTGTCAACAGGATTTCTAGGCCTACAACTGTTGGTGTTCCACTTAAAGGGCTTGACTAATCGGTGTCTTGTGCAAAAATATTGACAACTGAATATTTATGCATGAGAGGAATCCATGAATACGACAGAACTCGAGCGGGTCGCTCGCGAGATCCGATTGCGCGATCTCCAGGCGGTCTTTGAAGCGGGCGCCGGCCATATTGGCGGGGAAATGTCGGTCATCGACATTTTGACTGCCCTCTATTTTCGTGTGCTGAATGTTTGGCCCGATCAGCCGAAGCACCCCGACCGCGACAGGTTCGTTCTTTCGAAGGGACATACTGCATGCGCGCTGTATGTGACGCTCGCAAAACGCGGCTTCATCCCGGAGGAAGAGATTTCCACCTTTTTGCAGCCGCATTCGAGGCTCAACGGGCATCCAAATTGCAACAAGGTTCCTGGCGTCGAAACGAATACCGGGCCGCTCGGCCACGGTCTTCCGGTCGCAGTAGGAATGGCGATAGCCGCCAAACTCTCGGCCGCGAAATATCACACCTATGTCGTCACCGGCGACGGTGAGATGCAGGAGGGCTCCAACTGGGAAGCGATCATGGCGGCCGCGCAGTTCAAGCTCGATGACTTGACGCTGGTCATCGACCACAACAGGTTCCAGCAGGGCGCCGCCCTGGCGGAAACCAACGATCTCGCCCCGCTTCGTCCGAAGCTTGAAGCTTTCGATTGGGAAGTCACCGAGATCAACGGGAACAATATGAGCGAGGTCGTTTCAGCCCTCGAACACCGGGGATCGAGACCGCATTGCATCGTCGCCCACACCAACAAGGGCCATGGAATCTCGTTCATGCAAGACCGAGTCGACTGGCACCACAAGGTACCGAGCAAGGAACAATACGAAATCGCATTGGCAGAATTGTCGGAGGCACTGTAATGAACGCGCCAATAAACGCACCCAAGCTCTACGATTGCCGCGACGCATTCGCCACTACGCTTGAGCGGCTGGCAGCCGAAAACGAAACGATCGTTGCCGTCTGCAACGACTCCGTGGGTTCTTCCAAGCTCGGCGGCTTCAAGGCGAAGTTTGGAGAGCGCCTCGTCAATGTCGGTATCGCTGAGCAGAACATGGTGGGGGTTGCAGCAGGCCTGGCCAATGGCGGACGCCTTCCGTTCGTGTGCGCCGCCGCTCCGTTTCTAACGGGACGGTCGCTGGAGCAGATCAAGGCCGATATTTCCTACTCGAATGCCAACGTCAAGCTGGTCGGTATTTCTTCCGGAATGGCGTATGGCGAACTCGGGCCGACCCATCACTCGATCGAGGATTTTGCCTGGACGCGTGTTCTGCCTAATCTTCCGGTCATTGCGCCTTGTGACCGCATCGAAACAGCTGCTGCGGTTGAGTGGGCCGCGGCCTACAACGGCCCCTGTTTCCTGCGTCTGTCTCGCGTAGGTGTGCCTGATCTGCTTCCGGAGGGTCACAAGTTCGAACTTGGCAAGGCAAACCTCCTTCGCCAAGGTTCCGACGTCACCCTTATCGCAAACGGCACTTTGACTCATCGAATCTTAAAGGCTGCCGAGATCCTCGCAGAACGTGGCATCAACGCCAGAGTACTCAACCTTGCAACGGTTCGTCCGATCGACGAGGAGGCTATCATCGCTGCGGCGAAGGAAACCGGAGCGATCGTCACAGCCGAAGAGCATTCGATCTTTGGCGGGCTCGGCTCCGCGGTAGCCGAAGTGGTGGTCGACAATGCTCCAGTCCCGATGAAGCGTCTCGGAGTTCCCGGCGTCTACGCTCCGACCGGTTCGGCAGAGTTCCTGCTCGACGAATTCGGGATGGCGCCGTCCGCAATCGCCGACGCGGCGCAGTCGCTGATCAGGCGCAAGTAACTGGGATCACGTGATCAGCCCGGACGCTTTTTGTCGTCCCGGCTGCCGCCTGATCTGGGGAGGATAGAATGCGGGCAATTCTGGCAATTGACCAGGGCACGACCAATTCAAAGGCAGTTCTCGTTTCCGAAAAGGGAGAAATTGTTGGCAGAGGTTCGGCTCCAGTCGGCATCGCCTATCCGAAACCAGGCTGGGTCGAACAAGACCCACGCCGGCTCTACGCATCCGTCTGCGAGGCGATCGACGCCTGCCTGAAGGCTGGCCCCGATGTAGCTATTGAGGCGGTGGCGATTTCCAACCAGCGCGAGTCAGTCACTGCCTGGGACGCCGAAACGGGAGAAGCACTTGGGCCGGTGGTAAGCTGGCAGTGCCGCCGAACGGCACAGGATTGCGAACGTCTTATTACCGAAGGCCACCTTCACCGTGTGCAGGCGCTCACGGGCCTGCCGCTGGATCCGATGTTTCCGGGTTCGAAATTCCGATGGCTGCTCGACCGTATTCCGGCTGGGCGTTCGGTGCGGCTAGGAACGGTCGACAGTTGGCTCGTCCACTGCCTGACGGGCGGGCGCCGGCATGTCTGCGACGCTTCCAATGCCGCCAGGAGCCAGTTGTTCGATCTCCAGGAGCAGAGATGGAGCGAGGAACTTGGCGAGATCTTCGGCGTGGATATCGCGCTCCTGCCCGAGGTACTCGACAGCTCTGCCGACTTCGGCAGGACGCAAGGGTTGCCAGGCGTGCCGGATGGAACTCCGATCATGGCCGTGATCGGAGACAGTCATGCTGCGCTGTTCGGTCATGGAGCATTCAAGCCGGGTGATGGCAAGGTAACCTTCGGAACCGGCTCGTCGGTGATGACGACGCTTCCGCGATTTATTCCCCCACGCAACGGCGTCACTACGACCGTCGCATGGCGTCTCCATGGAAAGCCGACCTTCGCTTTCGAAGGCAATATTCTCGTCTGCGCCGCCAGTCTCCCCTGGATGGCAGGCATTCTCGGCCTTTCGGACGTGGCGGCCCTTGTCGAACTTGCGGCGAGCGCCGAACCGGGCGGACCGGGCTTCGTGCCAGCATTCGTGGGACTGGGCGCACCCTATTGGAACTCCGACGCCCGTGCCCTGTTCTCCCAGATCAACTTCAATACGACACGTGCGCAAATGGCGCGGTCGGTCACCGACTCGATCGCCTTCCAGGTGCACGACGTGATCGCCGCCATGCGAGCACAAAGCGGCGGCGAGCTCGGGGCCCTCTATGTGGACGGCGGACCGAGCCAGAACCGCTTCCTGATGCAATGTGTCTCGAATCTCATCGAACATCCCGTGATTCAATGCGAAGCACCCGAGGCGTCGGCTTTGGGAGCCGCATATCTCGCGGGTCTCTCACTTGGCTTGTGGAGCGATCTTCAGGTTATCGCGGAGCTGCCCCGGAGCTCACATATCATTGACCCGGAACCCGTGGATCGAGCGGTGCTTCTGAATACCTGGAATGATGCACTTGCCCGCTCGACGGCACGCGAAACAACGGCTAATGATGAATAAAAATTCACCCTAGGATTAGCGATGACTCGCCTCAATGAACTCCGCCTCATCTCAAGGGTCGCCCAGATGTACCACTTGGAGGGGCGGCGACAGGCGGAGATCGCACAGCACCTTCGCCTGTCGCAGGCGACAGTGTCGCGCATGCTCAAGCGTGCCGAGGCCGAAGATATTGTGCGAACCAGCGTGACCCCCCCCGTTGGCACCTACAGCGAGCTTGAGAGCGCGCTTCGCGAGAAATATGATTTGCCGGAGGCGATCGTCGTTGAGTGTACGGAAGATCGGGACGGCGCCATCATGGCCCGTATCGGAGAGGCAGCGGCTCATCTCTTGGAGGTGACGCTTGCGCCAGGGGAGATCATCGGCGTTTCGAGTTGGAGCCAGACCATCTCCAAGATGGTCGAGAACATTCATCCCCTTAAGAGCGCTCAGGCGAAATACGTCGTCCAAACCCTTGGAGGCATGGGCGATCCTTCAGTGCAGACACATGCGACGCAGCTTACCACGCGGCTTGCTCGGCTGACCGGCGCTGAGCCAAAACTGCTCGCTGTGCAGGGCGTTACAACGTCCAGAGAGGCAAAATTTCTTATGCAGGCCGATCCATACGTTCGGGAGACGATGGACCTGTTCGGCAGCATAACGCTTGCGATTGTCGGAATCGGAGCGGTCGAACCGTCCGAACTTCTCGCACGGTCAGGCAACATCTTTTCGTCCCGCGAACTGTCTGATCTCGCGGAAGCGGGAGCCGTCGGCGATATCTCGCTTCGCTTCTTCGATAAAAACGGCAAGCCGGTCAAGACGCCCCTGGACGACCGGGTCATAGGGCTTCCACTCGAGGATCTCGAACGGGTGGACCGGGTCATTGCTCTTGCCGGCGGGTCCAAAAAGACCGACGCGATCGCAGGCGCGCTCCGCGTGGGGGTCATCCACATGCTTGTTACGGACAAGTTTACCGCGCAGCGATTGATCAACTGATGAGGCAGACTGATTCCCCAACCTCAATGCGCCGTCCCATCCACAATCACGTGGTCGTGGTCCAGCGAGCATCTCTCCACCCGGGCCTCGACCCTGTAGATTTCCCGTAGCATCTCAGCGGTGACGACGTCGCGGGGGGTGCCGCAGGCATGCATGCGGCCGTTGGCGATGACGAGGACTTTGTCGGCGAAGCGGAGCGCCTGGTTGAGGTCGTGGATGGCGATCAGCACGATCATGCCTTTGGTGCGGGCCTGGCGGCGCATGAAATCGAGGACCTCGACCTGGCGATGAAGATCGAGCGCGCTGGTTGGCTCGTCCATCAGCATGATCTCCGGCTCGCGGACCAGAGCCTGGGCGATCGAGACGAGCTGGCGCTGGCCGCCGGAAAGCGCGCCGAGATCGCGGAAGGCGATGGAGGTAATGTTTAGCGCCTTCATGATCTCGTCGATGAAGCGCAAGTCGCTGTCGCTGACGGCCCAGGACTGGCCCTGCTTGCGGGCAAGCAGGATGGATTCGTAGACCGTCAGCACCGCGTTGGCCGAGGTATCCTGCGGCATGTAGCCGATGGCCTTTTTGGCCTTCGAGCCTTCGACCACGACATGGCCCGGCCCTTTGAGGAGGCCGGTAATGCGCTTGAAGAGGGTCGACTTGCCGGCAGCGTTCGGGCCGATCACCGCCACGACCTCGCCCGATGTCATCACCGGCGTCGTCACGTCTTCGACGAAGAGCTTGCGGCCGTGATAGGCGCCGACCGATTGCAACTGAAGCGCTACCACGACCGGCTCCTGTTCGAGAGGATGAGCGAGAAGAAGAAGGGCACGCCGACCAGCGCGGTGATGATGCCGATCGGGAAGACGACACCCGGAATGATCGACTTCGAGACGATCGAGGTCAGCGACAGCAGCAGCGCGCCCGACAGGACAGAGCCCGGCAGGAAGAAGCGCTGATCCTCGCCGAGGATCATGCGTGCGATGTGCGGCCCGACGAGGCCGACGAAACCGATCGTACCGACGAAGCTGACCGGCACCGCGGCGAGCAGCGAGACAACAAGCATGGTTTCGAGCCGGATGCGACGGACATTGACGCCGAAGCTTGCGGCCTTGTCCTCGCCGAGGCGGATGGCCGTCAACGCCCAGGCATTGCGGGCAAAGAGCGGCAGGGCGATCAGCAGAACGGCAAGCGTTACCCAGATCTTCGGCCAGGTGGCCTTGGTGAGGCTGCCCATCGTCCAGAAGACGACAGCCGACAGTGCCTGTTCGGAGGCGAGATATTGCAGGAAGGCGAGAGCCGCATTGAAGGTGAAGACCAGCGCGATGCCGAGCAGCACCACCGTCTGCACCGAGACGCCGCGGGCCTGCGAGACGAAATGGATGAAGAGCGTGGCGATCAGCGCCATGATGAAGGCGTTGACCGGCACCAGCAGGCCGGCTGCAACCGGCAGAAGCGGAACGCTGGTGACGATCGCCAGTGCGGCGCCGAAGCTTGCCGCCGCTGAAATGCCGAGCGTGAAGGGGCTGGCGAGCGGATTGGCAAGAATCGTCTGCATCTGTGCGCCGGCGACGGAGAGCGATGCGCCGACGACAATCGCCATCACCGCAACCGGCATGCGGATGTCCCAGACTACGGCGCGCACCTGATCCGAARCGGAGGAGGGGTCGAGAAGGGCGGCGACGACTTCACTAAGGCTGTAGCGGGCCGGGCCCCAGGCGAGATCGACGGCAAAGGACAGGCAGAGCGCTGCCGTCATGGCGGCAAGGATCAGCAGCTTGCGCCGGGCGAGGGCGCGGTAGCGCTCCCTCCCGGCTTCGGCTTCTATCGATATGGCGGCGATCTCGGCCATGTCGGATTACTGACCCGCCTTGGCGTCGACCCAGTAACCCGGCTGATAGGCGACCGGCAGGAATTTTTCGTGGAATTCCTTGAAGGTGGCATCGGGATCGAGATCGGCAAAGAGGTTCGGATGGAACCACTTGGCCAGCTGCTGCACGGCGACGAACTGGTAGGGGCTGGTATAGAACTGGTGCCAGATCGCATGGACATTGCCGCCGGCAACCGCTCTGGAGCCGGTGAAGGCAGGGTTTTCCACCAACGTGTTCAGCGCCTTGCGGCTGTCGTCGAAGGTGACGGCGGCATTCGGGCCGACATTCACAAAGTCCTTGGCATTCTTGGTCTGGCTCCAGTTGGAACCGGTGACGACGATGACGTCAGGATTGGAGGCGACGACCTGCTCGGCATTGATCGAGCCGGTATAGCCCGGCAGGAAATCGGAGCCGAGATTGTGGCCGCCGGCCCAATCGACCATCAGGCCGAAATTGTCGGGGCCGAAGGTGCCGCAGCATTCGACCAGGCCTGCGGCGCGGTACATGAAGACATTCGGCTTCGGCGGATTGGCGGCCTTCAGTCTGTCGGTGACGCGGGCCATCTGCTCTTTCCAGAAGCTGGCGACGGCTTCGGCGCGGTCCTCATGGCCGAAGATCTGGCCGAGGATCTTCAAGCTCGGCTCGGTGTTGGCGAGAATGTGCTCGCGGAAATCGATGTAGACGATCTTCACGCTGATGCCGTTCAGCATGTCTTCGAGTTTCACTTCGTCGGCGGCCGCTTTGTTGCCGATCGGCAGCAGCAGCACGTCGGGATGAAGCTTGACGACCGTCTCGGTCTGCAGCGTGCCGTCGGTCAGGTTGCCCAGAAAGGGCAGGTCCTTGCCCTTCGGAAACTTCTCTACATAGGCGTTGAAGCCGTCCTTGTCGGTGGTCCAGAGATCGTTGCGCCAGCCGACGATTTTGGCGAAAGGATCTTCCTTCTCGATCGGCGCGACGGCGTAGAGCATGCGGCCTTCCCCAAGGATCACACGCTCGACCGGCTTGTCGAAGATCACTTCGCGGCCCGCGACATCCTTGACGGTGAAGGACTGCGCCCAGGCCGAAAGCGGCATCAGGCTCGCAATCGCCGCTGCGGAGACTGCGAGTATTTTCACGAAATTCATCTGGAAATTCCCCCGATGTCTGAATAATGTCCGCAGGCATAAGAAATATGACTTTATGAATCAAGTTATATGTTTTAGAGCCTTTCCAAACTGATCCGATGCCGGGGTGCCTCAGATGAATTCCATGAACACGAACTACTCGATCCGCGATGAAATCCGCGACTTCTGGTCGGAACGGGCGGCGACCTTCGACCAGAGCGTCGGCCATGAAATCTTTTCGGAAGCGGAGCGGAAAGGCTGGCAGCGGCTGATCAGAAAACATCTGGGCGAGGGCCAAGGGCGCGCGGCCCTCGATCTTGCCTGCGGCACCGCTGTCATATCACATCTGATGCATGGTGCAGGCTTTGCAGTCACCGGCCTCGACTGGTCGGATGCGATGCTGGCGCAGGCGCGTGCCAAGGCGAAGAAGCGCGGCACCGATATCCGTTTCGTTTCCGGCGACGCCGAAAACACCATGGAGCCCAAGAACAGCTACGACGTCATCACCAACCGCCATCTCGTCTGGACGCTGGTGGACCCGGCTTCGGCGTTTAAGGAATGGTTCTCGGTATTGAAGCCGGGCGGCAAGGTGCTGATCCTCGACGGCAATATGGGTAGGGAAACCTGGGTCAAGGGCCTGCAGAAGCTCTGGACGAAGGTGACCGGCAAGCCGCCGGCAAGCCACATGTCGCCGGAGATGATGGCGCGGCACCAGAAGATCCGCTCACGCGTGCATTTCTCCAGCCAGATGCCGGCCGAAGCAGTCGTCGATCTTCTGCGCCAAGCCGGTTTTACGGATATCGTCATCGACCGCAAGCTCAGCGATATCCATTGGGCTCAGGCCMGCAAGATGCCGTTTCTGCGTGGGCTGGAGCGGATGGTGCAGGAGCGGTTTGCGATTTGCGCGCGCAAGCCTGGGTGATGGGGTTGGGTTGGCTCCCTCTTCTCCCCAGCGGGGAGAAGGTGGCCCGAAGGGTCGGATGAGGGGGCCACTCGGCACAGCGTTGATTGCCCTTCGCTTGCGCTCAGCGCATTCGCGGCTTCGTCGCTCACCCCCTCATCTACCCTGAAGGGCATCTTCTCCCCGCTGGGGAGAAGAGGGAGTCTGCCGCACCGTATCCCGGCCCTTCGCATGGCTCAGGGCGTTCGAAGCTGCAATCGATTCACTGGATCGATTGCTCCCGCTTTGTGGGACCGCTTCTCACCCACCCGTAACACTCATATGCCGCGCCACCGCCGGACGATTATGCGTGCGGTCGATGATGAAGTCGTGGCCCTTCGGTTTGCGGGTGATGGCCTCGTCGATGGCGGCGTGGAGGAGGGCGTCGTCTTCGGTGGCGCGGAGGCTCGCGCGCAGGTCGGCGGCATCGTTCTGGCCGAGGCACATGTAGAGCGTGCCGGTGCAGGTGAGGCGCACGCGGTTGCAGCTCTCGCAGAAATTATGGGTCATCGGCGTGATGAAGCCAAGGCGGCCGCCGGTTTCTTCGACCCTGACGTAACGCGCCGGGCCGCCGGTCTGGTAATCGATGTCCGCAAGGGTGAATTGGTCTTCGAGATCGGCACGCAGCTTTGAAAGCGGCAGATACTGGTCGGTGCGGTCTTCTTCGATCTCGCCCATCGGCATGGTTTCGATGACGGTGAGATCCATGCCGCGGCCATGGGCGAAGCGCAGCAGCTCCGGCATCTCGGCATCGTTGAAATCCTTCAGCGCCACGGCGTTGAGCTTGATCTTCAATCCTGCCTTCTGCGCGGCGTCGATGCCTTCCATGACCTTGGCGAAATCGCCCCAGCGGGTGATCTTGCGGAACTTGTCGGGGTCGAGCGTATCCAGCGAGACGTTGATGCGGCGCACGCCGCAATCATAGAGCTCCTCGGCGTGGCGCGAAAGCTGCGAGCCGTTGGTGGTCAGCGTCAGCTCGTCGAGGCCGGAGCCGATCTTCTGGCCGAGCTGGCGAACCAGATACATGATGTTCTTGCGCACCAAGGGCTCGCCGCYGGTCAGCCTGATCTTGTTGACACCCTTGTCGATGAAGGCGGAACAGAGCCGGTCGAGCTCTTCCAGCGTCAAGAGATCCTTCTTTGGCAGGAAGGTCATATTCTCCGCCATGCAATAGGTGCAGCGGAAATCGCAGCGGTCGGTGACGGAGACACGGAGATAGGTGACCGCCCGCCCGAAGGGGTCGATCATCGGGTGCGCACCTGCCACCAGCGGCGATGCATTGCCTATCGTTCCAACTCTGGTGTTCACCTGTATCTCCGTGCTCTCATCAATGTGGGCATATGCTATTGTCGCGTCAAGGGAAACAGCCCGCGCGAGCATGCCAATTTCAGCTTGCGCTGAAAAAGATCAGCGCCTACTCCTCGCATGAGAAGAGGACAAAATGATGAGCGATATCTGGCCGAGCGAACTTCGCGTCTCGAAAGACAGGCAGCGGCTGGTGGTGACCTTCAACGACGGCCAGAGCTTCGACCTGTCGGCCGAACTCCTGCGCGTGCTGTCGCCCTCGGCCGAGGTGCAGGGCCATGGGCCGGGGCAGAAGGTGACGGTGCCGGGAAAACGCAACGTCGCGATCATCTCGATGATGCCGACCGGCAATTACGCGGTCCGGATCGGCTTCGACGACATGCACGATACCGGCATCTACACCTGGACCTATCTGCGCGAGCTCGGCGAACGGGGCGCTGAGCTGTTTTCCGCCTATGAGGACGAGCTCCGCGAAAAAGGCATAAGCCGCGACACGGCGGAAAAGCCGCGCTGAGCGCCGCTACACTTTCAATCCACGCATAATCCAGCCATCGGGGGCCATATGGCGAAGACGAACGGAAAGAACTGGCTGCGCGCCAAGGGCAGCGCTAGCGGCAGCAAGGTGACCTTTCTCGAATTGTTTTTCGACCTGGTCTTCGTCTTTTCGATCTCGCAGCTTTCGCATGCGCTTGCCGCCCATTACACGCCGCTCGGTGCCGCCGAAGCGGCGCTGATGACCTTTGCCGTCTGGTGGGTGTGGATCTTCACGGCCTGGGTGACGAACTGGCTCGATCCGGACAAAATGCCAGTGCGCGGCATGCTGGTGGCGCTGATGATGCTCGGGCTGCTGCTGTCTGCCTCCATCCCCGAGGCCTTCGGCGACAAGGGGCTGCTGTTTGCCGGCGCCTATGTGGCGATGCAGGTCGGGCGCTCGCTGTTTACGACCTATGCGATGACGCGCGTCGACCGCCCCAACACGCTGAATTTCGTCCGCATCACCGCCTGGCTCGTGGTTGCCGGGGTCTTCTGGATTGCCGGCGGGCTGCTCGAGCATGAAGCCCGGCTGATCGCCTGGGTGATTGCGCTTGCGATCGAATATGCCGGGCCGGCCGCGGGCTTTGCCGTGCCAGGGCTTGGCCGCTCGACAGCGCGGGACTGGGATGTTTCCGGCGCGCATATGGCCGAACGCTGCGCGCTCTTCGTCATCATTTGCCTCGGCGAAGCGATCCTCGTTTCCGGCCGCACCTTTTCGGAACTGCCATTCTCCGGGCTGACCAGCATCGTCTTCGTCACCGGCTTCGTCGGCACGGTCGCCATGTGGTGGCTCTATTTCCGCTTCGGCCACGGGCGCGCCGCCCACCGCATCGAGCATGAAGAGACGCCGGGGAGCTTGGCGCGGCTGGCCTTCACCTATGGGCATATCCCGATTCTGGCCGGCATCATCGTTCATGCGGTGGCGGTCGAATTCATGTTCTCGCATCCGCACGAGACCGGCGATCTCGGCATTGCCGCGGCCGTGCTCGGCGGCTCCGGCCTGTTCCTGATCGGCAATCTCTGGTTCAAGGGCGCGACCAGCGGCCAGCTGCCGCTATCACATCTTGCCGGCCTGGTGTTTCTGATCCTGCTCGCCTTCGCAGCACCCTTCATCGAGGTCTATCCGATGGGCATCCTGGCGACGCTAGTGCTGATCATTGTCGCCGCCTGGGAATATCGCTCGCTGACCGGCACGGAGACTGCGCCGACGCTGCATTAGGGAGTCCGGCGTCGCGTCCTTTCAGAGGCGTGGCGCTGTCATCGGCAGGTCGATTTCAGTAAAATTTCAGAAAGCCTACCGGACAAAAATTTCGATTTGAACGATTCTCCCCCCGCCATGTGGGATGGGGCGGGTCATGTCAGCGTTTGCGAGTCTCAGCGGTTTCCGGATCGGCCTCGCCACGGGCGCCGCCTCGATAATTTCCGTCGGTCCGATTTCGGGCATCCTGCTGTCGGCCGTCTTGCTGGGTATGGTGTTCAACCTCGTTAAAGACAGCTGAGCGAGGGCTATGCGATGCCGACGAGCCTTGCCCCACTCGCCCTTCTGCTCGCTGCGGCCTTCTGGGGTTTCGGCAATCTGTCGCAGAAGCTCGTGCTCGCGGATATCGGTCCGTTCAGTGCAGTCAGTCTCCGGTGTGCGATTGCCGCTGCCGTCATGATCCCACTCATTCTGTTCGAGAAGAAGCCGGTGGCAGACCAAGGCTACTGGAAGAGTATCCTGATGGTCTCAGGGGCATTCACGGCCGCGATCACCATCCAGCAATATGCTTATCTCGGCGCGAGCGTGACCAATGCCAGCTTCCTGGTCAATACATGTGTGGTGTTGACGCCCCTGATCGCATGGCTGGCACTTGGCCAGATTGCGGGCCGTAGTGAGATCGCCGCGACCGTGATCGCCATCGGCGGCATCTTCCTGATGTCTGGCGCCTCCTCCGGCGCGCCGACCATGCAGTATGGTGATGTTGCCTGTCTCGTTGCGGCGCTGTTCTATGCGATCTGGATGGTTGCGCTTGGCAGGCATGCGGCAGCGCATGGATGCCCTGTCCGGTCCGCATGCATCCAGTTTGTGATGGCTGCCCTGTTTTCGAGCCCGTTCGCGATCGGCGAGATGCCGGCGCCGGCCAGTATCGGCGCGGCGGCGCCGCATCTCTTCATCCTCGGCGTCTTCACGACGGGCGCTGCCTTCGGCCTGCAGACCTGGGCACAGCGCCACACCTCCGCCTCCCGCGCCGCGGTCATCGTTTCGGCCGAAAGCATTTTCGGTGCGCTCGGCGCCTTTGTCGTGCTGCAGGAACGTCCCGGGCTTTCCACGCTGGCCGGTGCCGGCCTCATCTTCTGCGCAATCCTGCTGGTCTGCGTTGCAGGCCCGATCGGCAGTCTGTTGAGGGTTCGTGCGTCGAGGGTGGCCGGATAGAGCGCCGCGCGKCTTTTCAGACGCGCTAAGGACGCTCTATCACTTTGAATCTGCGGATAATCCTTTCCGAAAACCGATTCCGGTTTTCGGGGTTATGCGCTACAGCGCCGCGCGTCTTTTTAGACGCGCAAAGGACGCTGTAGCACTTTGAATTGCTGCATAATTTTATCCTTAAATCGATTCCGATTTAAGGAATTATGCAGTAGTTACGGACCGTGCTGATTGTGACCGGCATCGGCCAGCAGACGGACCAGGCCGGACAGATGACGCACGCCCGTTTTCAGGAAGATGCGGCCGAGATCATTGCGAAGGGCGGCTGCACTGACGCCCAGCCTGTCAGCGACCATAGCGCGGTCATCGCCGGAGGCGACCTCGAGCGCTATGTCTGTTTCCGCTTTGCTGAGGCCAAAGCGCTCGCGAAGGAATTTCTCAATGGTGCCTTTCGAATGGACCGGATCGAGCGGCGGCGGCGCTCCGATGAAGACGGCGGCCACGGCTGCGGGCTCCAGGCTGATGCGCAGGTCGCTTCCATTGAGTGGCAGGACATGCGCGGCAAGTTCGCCCCCGCTTTCGCCGGCAAGCCGAACGGATAGGCCGGCCCCGTCAAGCGCAGCCTCGTCCCTTGCCGCAATGCGGATGGCCCGCGCGAGCTCCTGCGAAGCGCGGGTCGTCGCTGCTGCAAGCAGGCCGCTTCGGCCTGTCACGAACCTGCCTTCATCAAGCATGCGTTTGGCCCGGGCATTGGTGTGGAGGATGCGGCCGTCCGAATTGGTCAGAACCACGCCGTAGTGCAGGAGATCGAGCGTCTCGGCCAAGCGCAGCCGTTCGACGCTGCGGGCATCGAGGACATTGGTGATGGTGACGGCGCGCCGCAAATGGGGGAGCAGCAGCGCGCTGATGCCGATCTCGCGATGGGTGATCGGGCCGTGTCTCAAATGGCGGCTGATCACAAGTTCGGACAGATGTGTCGGTGTGTATATCAGGAATTGATGCAAGATATCGACGATGCCGCGCGGCTTCAGGCAGGTCTGCACATAGGGCGAGCTGTCCAGGTAGCTCCGCGGAAGCCGGCGGGAGGCGACATAGGGCTCATCGAGGGGTGCCCCCGTCGCGAACCATTCCCCGAGGCGGGCGTGGATCTCGGGCATATGCTTCTGTCGCTCGGCAATGCCCTCTTCTCCCCAACCGACATTCTTGTGGATGATGACGCGATGCCGGCTCAGGTCGTTCAGCGACAGGATCGCGGATTCGGCATCCATCACCGCCGCGATTTCCGAGAGCGCGGTCTCCCAGCGGGTGGGATCCAGGGTGCAATCGTAGATGACACCGATGATCCGCGACAGATCGGCCGGCGGCAGAAGCGCCGCGTGAATACTGGCCGCGTGACTGGCCGACCCGGGCGGGGAGAGGTCGACGGACGGCGGATGACGACCATCCAGTCCTGGCTTGGCGCCATTATCCTTCGCCGGTTCATGAGCGAAGACATAGCCCCGCTTCGGCAGGGATTGCAGGCGTGCACCCTCATCGCCCAGGATACGGCGCAGATCGCGCACGGTCTGAGTGAGCGCATCGTCCGTCACCACCGCCCGTTCCCAGACGGCCGCGATCAGTTCGTCCTTGGAGATCACCCGGTTCGGATTATGGAGTAAATGCATCAGAAGCGTGAATGTCTTCGGTCGGATCGGCACCACGAAACCGTCACGGGCAAGCAGGCCCGTCTGGAGATCCAGCACAAATGCACCGAAACTGAACCGATTTTCTTCCGGAGAGACTGCCATTCGCCGTCGAACCTCTTAAATTCAACGTCCAGCACGACATCATCTTCTAGTCTTTAAGCGAACGCTAAACAAAGCAGTCTGAAAAGTCCAGACAACAACCTAAAGTCAGCCCGGCGCGCGGCTGTGGCGAGCCCAAGCGGCCGCAACCATTGGACCGCGCCGGCGACATGGGACTCGCCTCAGTCTTCGTCGCGCAAATCCTTGAGCAGCACGGTGATGATGCGCTCCATGGAATCGGCGGTCGCCATGCATTGCTCGATCGGTTCGTCCGACAACACGCGGTCGATGAGGCCGGTTTGGATGGCCATGGCTTCCTCGCTCAGCTTTCGACCCTCCGGCGTCAGATAGAGGCGCAGCACGCGTTTGTCGCGCTCGTCATCGCGGCGAAGGATCAGGCCGCGCTTTTCCATCTGCGGCAGCAGCATGCTCATATTGGAGCGGCCGACCAGCAGCTTGCGCGCCAGCTCCTGCTGCGAGATGCCCTCGAAACGATAGAGATTGACCAGGATATCGAGGTGCGGCGGCTTGATGTCGAGATCGGCAAGCGAGCGGGCGAGCGATTGCTGCATCAGCTGGCAGGCGCGAGCCACCGCGATCCAGCTGCGAAAACGCGGATGATCCCAGGGAAGGGATTGATTTTTGTTCATCGTTGTACTTTATTGTTCAGTGTTGAACAGTCTTTTGGAATCCCACTATGGCAAACTTTGCGCTTGACGTCACCCGCCTCGGGTTCTCGGCTCTGCAGGCGATTTCGCCTGATCTGGCAGGCAGAGCGGCATTCCAGCTGTTCTGCCGGACGCCATCGGCAAAGCCGAAGGGAGCAAGGGCGAAGGCAGCGCATGCGGCGGGTGCGGCCCGGCTTGCCGGCGCCGAACGCTTCACCCTCAGGCTTGCCGGCGGGCTCCAAGCGCATGCCTATCGGCTGAACGGCGGAGCGAGGGGCAAGCGCAAGCGCTATCTGGTGACGCATGGCTGGGGATCGAGCGCGGCATATATGGCCGAACTCGTCTCGATGCTTGCTGCAACGGGTGCGGAGGTCGTGGCGCTCGATTTTCCCGGCCACGGCCGATCCGGCGGGCGCTTCCTGCATATGGGCCTTGCGGTCGAGACGATCGCGGCGGCCGAGGCGCGCTTCGGCACCTTCGATGCGGCGATCGGCCATTCCTTCGGCGGTGCGGCACTGATGGTCTCGGCGGCAGGCCTGCTGCCTGGCGTGGCGCCTGTCAGCGGTGAGCGCCTGGTACTGATCGGTGCACCGAGCGAGATGGGCTGGCTGTTTACCGATTTCGGCGGGATGGTCGGCCTTCGCCCTGTGGCGCAAGCGTCACTGGAGAATGAGGTTCATCGCGTCACCGGACGGAGACTTGAGGATTTCGACGCAGGCGAAGCGGCGGGCGAGATCGGCCGCCCGGTACTTGTCATCCATGCCGAGGACGACAAGGAGGTGTCGCCTCTCCATGCCAGGCGCTACGGCGCGGCGGGAAAGGGCGTTCGGTTGTTCTGGGCGAACGGCTTCGGCCACCGACGCATCATCGGCGCCGCGCCGGTTCTTACCGCGATTGCGGCGTTTCTCGACGGCGATCGGGACGCGGGTGAAGCGCGTGATGAAAACATCAAAAAAGATGCTGAGATCATTCCGTTTTTTGAGCTTCCGGCAAGGCGCGCGGCGTTGTAGCGTCCGTCGCGAAGATCAAGCCGCGGCGGGACGCCTCATGAAAATCATCAGCAGCATCGAAGAGCTCAACACGATCTATGGCGCCGGACTTTCGCCGGCCTCCGTCACCAAGGTGACGAAGCAATTGACCCCGCTCTATCGTGAGATGATCGAGATCTCGCCGTTTGCAGCGCTTGCGACCGTCGGGCCGGAGGGGCTCGATTGTTCACCGCGCGGCGATCTTGGCGGCGTGGTGCGCGTCGCCGACGACGAGACACTGCATCTGCCGGATTGGCGCGGCAACAACCGGGTCGATTCGCTCTCCAACATCGTGCGCGATCCGAGACTGGCGCTGATGTTCCTGATCCCCGGCTCGAACACGACGATGCGCATCAACGGCCGCGGCGTCGTCTCAGACGATGAGGCGCTGCTTTCTAGCTTCGAGATGGACGGCAAACATCCGCGCACCGTCGTCGTGATTTCGATCGACGAGGTCTATTTCCAATGCGCGCGCGCTGTGATGCGGGCCGAGCTCTGGAATGGAGAGCACTTCGCCGATCCGGCAAAGCTGCCGACGCCCGGGCAGATGCTGAAGGCCGCAACCGGCGATTTCGACCAGGAAACCTACGACCGGGAATGGCCGGGGCGGGCGGCAAAGACGATGTGGTAGAGAAGCGTGCCTGTGGCCGCCGGCTTTTTACTCGGCGTCACAAGCGGCAAACTCGTCCGTTCCCTCAGGCTCCTGACGGACGAGCGAGGAATACGACGTTGCCACATACCTCTTCTCCCCAGCGGGGAGAAGTGCCGGAGCGATAGCGAGGCGATGAGGGGGTGAGCGGCCGGGCCGCGAATGCACTGAGCGCGAGCGAAGGGCAATGAATGATGTGCCGTGTGGCCCCCTCATCCGACCCTTCGGGCCACCTTCTCCCCGCTGGGGAGAAGAGGGAGCAAGCGGGCGAACCGGACAGCAGCTTGTCGCCGTCACCTGCCAGTGACAGCGTGCGGGCCGTCAGGTCTTGTAGATCAGCCAGCTCTTGGTGAAATCCTTCTGCATGCCGTCCTGATAGAGGATTGTGCAGTTGCGGCCAGCATTCTTGGCGCCGTAAAGCGCGATGTCGGTCTTGCTGTAAAGTTCGCCGGCATCATCGGCGTTGGAGGCCATGCAGATGCCGATCGAGACTGTGACCGGACCGTAATTCACCCGCGTACGGGAATTCTTGAAGGGCGTCGTCTCCAGCGTGCGGCGGATGCGCTCGGCGATGCCAGTGACTTCCTCAGGCGTATTGCCCTCGATGATGAGGGCGAACTCCTCGCCGCCGGTGCGTGCGACGAAAACGTCGCGGCGGACGTTGCTGCGGATCACGGAGGCGACGGTGGCGAGCACCTTGTCGCCGACCGGATGCCCGTAGGTGTCGTTGATCTTCTTGAAATTGTCGATGTCGCAGAGCAGCAGCGCCGTCACCGGTCGCATGCTCGAATTGTCGAAGATGGCGGCGAGGCGGTCGTCGAAGGCGCGGCGGTTGGAAAGCCGCGTCAGCGAGTCGGTGTTGGCGATGCGCTTGTATTCGTCGAGTTCCTTGCGGACTTGATCCATCTCCTGGGAGCGCTGGACGACGTCCTCGACGGTGCGTTCGCCATGCGCCATGGTGTCACCGGTCGCCTGGCTCAGGAGATCGATGGCGTTTTCGATCAGTTCGACGCTGGCATTGCTCTTGGAGGTGATGCGCTTGTGGGTCTCGCCGAGCAGCCTGGTGTAGCTTTCGAGCGAGCTCTGCTCCTGCCTCAGGATACGCAGCAGGCCGTCGAGTTCGCCTGATATGCGCGTATGGGCATCGTCGAAGACGCGGGCCGGACTGTGGGTGAAGTGCTGCGCGCCGAGCGCATCGAGTTCGGCTTGGGTCACCTGGCCGCCGAGGGCCGCGAGCTCGCGGGTAAGGGCTGGATTGGAGCCGATATAGGCCTCATAGAAGAGTTGGTAATTGCGCGGTATCGGCGCGACGCCCATGGAGCGCATGGCATAGGTGATCTGACCCGCAACGTCGGGAACTTGCACCTTGGGCGCGACAGCCGTATTCATCCGGCGAACTCCTCATATATTCAAAGGCAATATTCTATTTGTTAGCTTAAATTTCTTGGGAAAAGATTAAAGCGATATATACCAAAGATTACATACGACAAATGCCGCATGGGGCAATACTTCGATCAGGCCTATGATTCTCCACGGAAAAACGTATCTTTAGCGAGACAGTGCATACTCGCTGAGCGGGAACGGTGTCTGAAAAACTTACAGTTCTTCTGTGCCGGAGAGCGTATTCATCTTGTCGACAGTTGGTTTTGGTCGTTTCGTATTGCAGCGCCGATATTTTGCAATGATATTTCCTGGGCAGCAGACGCGATCGCAGCTCGCAAACCAGGGTGTGAGATGATGGAAACGTCCCGCTCTAATTCTTTCGCCATCCTCGCCCTTACCGTCCTCGCCGCCGGCGCCTTGCTGCTGGAGCACACCGGCTTCTTCGCGGGGGCTTTCCGCACGGAGATCCTGGCAATGGTCAATGGCGGGGATGTGGTAAGCGTAGGCGAGGCGGTAACGGCGCATAACACAAGCGCGTCGGATAAGGCGTCGGCTCGGTACAGCAGGCGGTAACGCAGCCCGCCACTCACCCCAAATTCAGCTCCTGGAAAAAATCATTGCCCTTGTCGTCGATCACGATGAAGGCAGGGAAGTCTTCGACGTCGATCTTCCAGACGGCTTCCATGCCGAGCTCGGGATATTCGAAGACTTCGACCTTGCGGATACAGTCCTGGGCAAGACGGGCGGCGGGGCCGCCGATCGAGCCTAAGTAAAAGCCGCCATGTTTCTTGCATGCCTCGCGCACGGCGCGCGAACGGTTGCCCTTGGCGAGCATTACCATCGAGCCGCCGAAGGATTGGAACTGGTCGACGTAGCTGTCCATGCGCCCGGCGGTCGTCGGACCGAAGGAGCCGGAGGCGTAACCTGTAGGCGTCTTGGCGGGGCCGGCATAATAGACCGGGTGGTTCTTCAGGTAATCCGGCATGCCTTCGCCCTTTTCCAGCCGCTCGCGGATCTTGGCATGCGCCAGGTCGCGAGCGACGATGATGGTGCCTGATAGCGACAGGCGCGTCTTGACCGGATGCCTGGAGAGTTCGGCAAGCACGTCGGCCATCGGCCGGTTGAGATCGATGCGCACTGTCGATTCCGACAGTTTCGCCTCGTCGATCTCAGGCATGTATTTAGACGGATCGGTTTCGAGCTGCTCGATGAATATGCCATCGCGGGTGATGCGGCCCTTGGCTTGGCGATCGGCGGAACAGGAGACGCCGAGGCCGATCGGCAGCGAGGCGCCGTGGCGGGGCAGGCGGATGACGCGCACATCATGGCAGAAATACTTGCCGCCGAACTGGGCGCCGACGCCCATTTGCTGCGTCAGTTTGTGGATTTCCTTCTCCATCTCGATGTCGCGGAAGGCGTGGCCGCTCTCGGACCCTTCGGTCGGCAGCTCGTCGAGATAGCGGGTGGAGGCGAGCTTGACCGTTTTCAGGTTCATCTCGGCCGAGGTGCCGCCGATGACGATCGCGAGATGATAGGGAGGACAGGCTGCCGTCCCTAACGTCAGGATCTTCTCCTTGAGGAAGTCGATCATGCGATCGTGGGTCAAGAGCGAGGGCGTGCCCTGGTAGAGAAAGGTCTTGTTGGCCGAGCCGCCGCCCTTGGCGACGAAGAGGAATTCATAGGCGTCGGTGCCTTCCTCGTAGATGTCGATCTGGGCCGGCAGATTGTTCTTCGTGTTCTTCTCCTCGAACATTTTGACCGGCGCGAGCTGCGAGTAACGCAGGTTCTTCTTCTCGTAGGCATCCATGACGCCGCGAGCGAGCGCCGCCGTATCCTCGCCTTCGGTCCAGACCCTGCGGCCCTTCTTGCCCATGATGATCGCCGTGCCGGTATCCTGGCACATGGGCAGCACGCCGCCGGCAGCAATATTGGCGTTCTTCAGCAGGTCATAGGCGACGAAGCGGTCGTTGTCGGTCGCCTCGGGGTCGTCGAGGATCGAGGCGAGCTGCTTGAGGTGGCCGGGGCGCAAGAGATGGTTGATGTCGGCAAAGGCGGTTTCGGCAAGCAGGCGGATGCCCTCCGGCTCGACGGTCAGGATCTCCTGGCCCTTGAACGTATCAACCGAGACATGGTCGCCGCTGATCTTGCGATAGGGGGTGGCATCCTTGCCGAGGGGGAAGAGATCGTCAGCCATCGAAGTGACCTTTCTGGTAGGGCGTCGCTAGATTGGAACCGGTCTAAATCCGCCGCGGGGCAAATGCAATCAGGCTGCGCCGGAGTCCGGCCGGTTAAGCCAGAGTCGCGCGTGCTGCACCACGCGAAACGGGTGAAACTAGCGTAATCGCCTCGACAAAGACGACTCCAGGTTGCCTTCGGTTCGAGGCCAGTCCATATTCCCGGCAGCGTTAACCTGCCGGGGCTTCAAATGACAAATGCAAAGCCAACTGCTGTCGACGACCTTCTCGTTTTTTTCGAAGACAATTGGATCCGCGGGAATCTGCTGCGCCTCTCCAGCGATCCCGAGGGAGCGGACATGTATGTTCGCTTCGTCAATGGCGTGCGTATCGACGCCAAACATGGGCCTGACCACGAAACGATCATAAGGGGCGAGTACGGAACCTTCAAACTGAAACCTGACGGTCACTTCGAGTACGAGCTGGACTACACGCTCGACGTCGTGAAAAATTTAACGAAATACGATCAGCTCATCGAGAAGCTGAGCTTCAAGATGTCCGATGGCTCAGGGGGCACGGACCTCGGCGTGCTGACGCTGGCGATCGACGGCGTCAACGAAGGCGAAAAATACCATGAAAACCTGGATTTCGACGATTTGGGCGTCACCTCGAGGGCGGATAATTTCTCTCTGCCTGACTACCGCAACTTTGCGCTCTCGGTGAACGGCGGTCACGAATTCACGCTTCTGAACGGGTATGTCTATGATACCATCCCGGGAGTCGACGCCATCACCGAGGACGGTTTCAGCGATACGGTCCTATCGCCGGGTTCTGCGCCCGTAAGCTTGAAAATGCTCGATGGCGGGGAGTTCACCTTTCAGAGCGTTTCGATTGCCGAATTGTCGGCATCGCCGTTTCACCTGACGCTGACTGCCCTGAACGACGGCCTGATCGTCTATCAGCAGGAACTCGAGATCACCGACCCCAATCTCGAGGTCAATCTCGAAGACATCGACGAAATCCGTTTCGACTTCATGGGCAATTCCGTCGTGATGGACAACTTTTCGCTGTTGGTTTGAGGCTGGACAAGGACGCTTACTGGATTTGCCCAGAGTCAGCCCCTCACCCTAACCTTACCGGGGTCGAGCCACCCGTATCGACCCGTCCTCCGGACCCCCGTAAAAACGGGGCGAGAGGACTTGCCATACGAGACGTGGCGGGGAGCGGAGATGTTGCGACCTGTCCCCTTCGCCCCGTTTACAGGGAGAAGGTGCCGGCAGGCGGATGAGGGGCGGCCCCGTCCTACTTAGGCCCGATCATCGTTTCCGGGCGCACGATCGCGTCATATTCTTCCGATGTCACCAGGCCGCTGGCGAGGGCCTCTTCCTTCAGCGTCGTGCCGTTCTTGTGCGCTGTCTTGGCGATTTTCGCGGCTGCGTCGTAGCCGATCTTCGGGGCAAGTGCCGTCACCAGCATCAGCGAGCGTTCGAGGCCGGCCCTGATATTGTCCTCGCGCGCCTCGATGCCGACGACGCAATTGTCGGTGAAGGAGACGGCGGCGTCGGCGAGCAGTTGCACCGACTGCAGGAAATTATAGGCCATCATCGGATTGTAGACGTTGAGTTCGAAATGGCCCTGGCTGTCGGCGAAGGTGAGAGCAGCATTGTTGCCGAAGATATGGATGCAGACCTGCGTCATCGCTTCACACTGGGTCGGATTGACCTTGCCGGGCATGATCGAGGAGCCGGGCTCGTTTTCCGGCAGCGCCAGCTCGCCGAGGCCGGCGCGCGGACCGGAGCCGAGCAGGCGGATATCGTTGGCGATCTTGAAGAGGGCGGCAGCCGCCGCATTGATGGCGCCATGGGAAAAGACCATGCTGTCATGCGAAGCGAGCGCCTCGAACTTGTTCGGCGCCGTGACGAAGGGCATGCCTGTTATATTGGCGATCTCCTGGGCGACCTTTTCGGCAAAGCCCACCGGCGCATTGAGGCCGGTGCCGACGGCAGTACCGCCCTGGGCGAGTTCGCAGAGGCCTGGCAGGGTCATCTCGATGCGCTTGATGGCGGAGCCGACCTGGGCGGCATAACCGGAAAATTCCTGGCCGAGCGTCAGCGGCGTCGCATCCTGGGTGTGGGTGCGGCCGATCTTGATGATGTGGCTGAATTCGGTGACCTTCATGTCGAGGGCGGCATGTAGGTGCTTCATGGCCGGCAGCAGGTGATGGGCGATCCGTTCGGCGCAGGCGATGTGCATGGCCGTCGGATAGGTGTCGTTCGACGACTGGCTCATATTGACGTGGTCGTTCGGATGCACCGGCTTCTTGGAACCCATGACGCCACCAAGCATTTCTATTGCACGATTGGAGATTACTTCGTTGGCATTCATATTGGACTGTGTGCCCGAACCGGTCTGCCAGACGACCAGCGGAAAGTGGTCGTTCAGCTTGCCGTCAATCACCTCCTGGGCGGCGTCGACGATCGCTTTGCCGAGGACAGGATCGAGCTGGCCGAGCGACACGTTGGCGCGGGCGGCAGCTTGTTTGACGATGCCGAGCGCACGCACGATCGACAGCGGTTGCTTTTCCCAGCCGATCTTGAAATTGCCGAGCGAACGCTCGGCCTGGGCGCCCCAGTATCGGTCGGCGGCGACGTCGATCGGGCCAAAAGTATCGGTTTCGGTGCGGGTTGCGGTCATCAGCCTTGCCTTCCCTT
Organism: Rhizobium sp. 01N447_2; assembly: GCF_056399245.1. NCBI lineage: Bacteria > Pseudomonadati > Pseudomonadota > Alphaproteobacteria > Hyphomicrobiales > Rhizobiaceae > Rhizobium > Rhizobium sp. 01N447_2. The sequence continues at coordinate 36,730 of NZ_JBFTQY010000022.1, read as the reverse complement.
ACATGCTGTTTTCGGGCATCTTCGAAAGATGAGGTCTTATAGGTTGGAAAGCCGGACAAGAAAACTGGACGCCGTGCGAAATATTGAAATCGGAAGTCATGTTTGCGCAGGCTTTTCGGCGTGCTTTTTAAGCCACTTTGGAAATTTTATGCGTCCGGGCGTTTTCGCCACACTGGTCTGGGAGCGAAAATTCGGTAAAAAATTAACTAATAATTTCATAATTTTGTGTGAACTGCTGCGCGGCGCCGTGCAGGATCTCCGTCACACAAAATTGAGTCCGCCGGCGCTGGCGGCGCAGGCCGGTTTCTGATCAATGAGGGCCTACGCTCTTGAGTTTCGCGGGATTTGAGCTTGAGCCTTGCGCTCGTGACAAGAACAGCATGACACCGGGACTGGAAGATATATGACGTTCGTTTTGAAAAGCGCGGTATCCGCATTGGCACTCTCCTGCGGCCTGGCAGTGATGAGTGCTGCTCCCGCGCATGCCTATACGCTGATGGATATGCTGCGCGGCGACAGGCAGCGGACCCAGAGCACCATCTTCATGGACCAGATGCCGCCCGGCCGCGTAGGCCAGCGCGGCGGCATCGGCGGATCGCTCGGTGGGCTCGACCCTGAGGCGCCGCTGCCGAAGGTGAGCGGTCCGCGTTATTATACCTACAAAACCGAGACGCTGCAGTTCGTCGATGCCGGCAAGTTCGCCGATCCCGTCGTCACCGGCGCGGTCGCCGATGTTTCGGGCAGTGGCGATGCTAGCGCCGAACCCGCCGTACAGCGCCGTTTCCTGGCGCAGGCCAAGGTGCGCGCCAATGCCGACGTCGCAAAGGCGCTCGAAGCCTATTACGGCGACAGCCGCAATCCGCTCGTCTGGGTCGAGGGCAACCAGATCAACGACCGCGCCAAGTCGGCAATGTCAGTTCTTGCCGATGCGGCCGTCGTCGGTCTCGATCCGGCAGATTACGCCGTCCAGACTCCTGATATCGACCCGGCTAATCCCGATCCCGCCTTCCGCGATCGGGCGCTGACACAGTTCGAGCTTGAACTCTCCGCCAAGGTGCTCGCCTTCGTCCAGGATACGGTGCGCGGCCGCATCGATCCGAACAAGATCTCCGGCTATCACGACTTCCAGCGCAAGGTGGTCAATCTGGCCCCGGTGCTGAAGCTTGCCCGCATGAGCCCCGATGTCGGCGCCTACATCGCCAGTCGCTCGCCTGATAGTCCGCAGTTCCTGGCGCTCAAGGCGGAGCTTGCAAAGCTTCGCGCCGCCGATGGCGGCAATGAGGAGCGAATCGTCGTTTCGCTCGACAATTTGCTGAGGCCTGGCGACAGCTCGCCCGAGATTGCCAATATCGTCAAGGCGATCGGCAAGCACGGCTCCGAAACACTGAGGACCGATCATGCGGCAACGCTTGCTGCTTACGCAGGCAGCAGCGACTATTCGCCTGACATCGTTTCGCTGGTCGAGGACTTCCAGAAGGAGCGCGGGCTGAAGTCCGATGGCGTTATCGGCCAGGCGACCGTGCGCGCCATGACCGGCGGCGACACCAATGCCTCGAAGATCGACAAGCTCGTCGTCGCCATGGAGCAGGCGCGGTGGCTGCCGGAAGATCTCGGTTCCCGGTACGTCATGATCAACCAGCCCGCTTACATGGTCTACTACCATAATGACGGCAAGGAACAGCTGTCGATGCGCGTGGTGGTCGGCGGCAAGAACAACCAGACCTATTTCTTCGACGACGAGATCGAGACGGTGGAATTCAACCCTTTCTGGGGCGTGCCGCAGTCGATCATCATCAATGAGATGCTGCCGAAGCTGCGCTCGGATCCGAACTATCTCGACCAGCTCGGTTATGAAGTCGAGGTGAACGGCCATGCCGTCGCCTCTTCAAGCGTCGACTGGTACGGCTCGACCGATAACGTCTCGGTACGCCAGCCGCCGAGCAGCGACAATGCGCTCGGCGAACTGAAGATCCTGTTCCCGAACAGCCACGCGATCTACATGCACGACACGCCGTCGAAGAGCTTCTTCAAGCGCGACATGCGGGCGCTGAGCCACGGTTGCGTGCGCCTTGCCGATCCGCGTGCGATGGCGGCTGCCGTGCTCAGCACGACGGTCGACGATGTCGCCAAACAGATCGCCAGCGGGCAGAACCATGCGGTGCGCGTGCCGCAGAAGATCCCGGTCTACGTCTCCTACTTCACGGCTTGGCCGAACAAGGACGGCGTGGTGGAATATTTCGACGACGTCTACGGCCGCGACGCCTATGTCGACAAGGCCTTCGACGCGACGACCAAGGCACGTGGGGCGCAGATCTGATAATCGGATCGGATTAGCGATGCTGGCGGGCGGTCTTTGGGTCGCCCGTTTTTGTTTTTGGCGGTGATTACGGAATGGGAACAAAGTGGAGAGGGCGCGCACTGTGTGGCACCCCAGCAGAAAGCGGGGGCGCGGCTCCGGTCTCAGACGGCAACCTTCTCCGCGTATTCCCGTAACAGCCTTTCCACCAGCTCCGATGTCAGCTCATCGAAATGGGTGATGATAACATCCGGATCGAGGCTCGAAACCGGCACGTCGGAATAACCGAATGGCACGGCAATCGAGGGCACGCCGGCATTCTTGGCAACCGCGATGTCGTTGATGCTGTCGCCAATCATCACCGTGCGCGCGATGTCGCCACCGGCGCGTTCGATGGTGCCGGTGAGGTGGCGGGCGTCGGGCTTGCGCACGGGGAAGGTGTCGCCGCCTGATATCGCGTCGAAATATCGGGTGAGGTCGAGCTTGTCGAGCAGGCCGAGTGCCAGGCTTTCCATCTTGTTGGTGCAGACGGCGAGGCGGTGACCTTCGGATCTAAGCCGGTCCATGGCGGCGACCAGGCCGGGATAGGGTTCGGTACGGCCTGGCATGTTGCCGGCATAGTGGGCAACGAAACGCTCGACCAGCGACGGCAGGGCGTCGCCTTCAAGCGGATGGCCGCGCAGCCGGCAGGCGCGCTCGATCATCACGCGCGCGCCCTGGCCGACGAGATGGGTGAGGTCGTCGTAGCTGACCGGTTCGAGGTCAAGCGCCGAGATCGTATGGTTCAGGCTCTCGACCAGGTCCACATGGGTATCGAGAAGGGTGCCGTCGAGATCGAAGACGACGAGCGCTTGGCGAGCAGGGGCAGGGGTCAAGGGCATGTCTCTTTGAGCGATGGTCGTCTTGAGGAGCGATGGATCGTCCTGAGGTAGGCGATCGCGCGGCGGAAAGCAACGTCCGGCGATGGCCGGGAAGGCCGCAGGCCTCTGTTTCGGCTTTTCATTTTCCGTGATGATTTTGACTTTCGTTTGCCAGGCGAGCCGTGTAAACAGCACATCCAACGCAATAATCGGAGCTGGCGGCGCATGGATRCCCGCGAAATGAAGATCAAGGCCGCCGAGGCCGCACTCGCCCATGTCGAAGGCGGGATGCGTCTCGGGATCGGCACCGGCAGCACGGCGGAAGAATTCGTTCGCCTGCTGGCAGAGAAGGTCGCGGGCGGCTTCAGGGTCGAAGGTGTTCCGACGTCCGAAAGAACCGCGCGGCTCTGCGTCGAACTCGGCGTGCCGCTGAAGTCGCTCGACGAACTGCCGGCGCTCGACCTGACGATCGATGGCGCCGACGAGGTCGATACGGGGCTCAGGCTGATCAAGGGCGGCGGCGGTGCACTGCTGCGCGAAAAGATCGTCGCAGCCGCCTCCGAGCGGATGATCGTCATTGCCGACGAGAGCAAGTTGGTCGAAATGCTCGGCGCCTTCGCGCTGCCGATCGAGGTCAATCCTTTCGGGCTCGTCTCGACGCGCATCGCGATCGAAAAGGTCGCGGCCCGGCTCGGCCTCTCGGGTGAACTCGCTCTGCGCCAGTCGGGTGACGGAGAGTTTACCACGGATGGCTGCCATCACATCATCGATGCATCTTTTGGCCGCATTCCTGATGCAGAGGCGCTTTCGAGCGAGCTGAATTCCATACCCGGCGTCGTCGAACACGGGCTCTTTATCAATATGGCGGCACTTGCGATTATTGCCGGTCCTGCGGGTGTGCGCACACTGCAGGCAAACAGATAACAGGAGCGTATACTCATGATGAACATTGCAGGTCTTGGCCGTCTCGCCGCTGCGACCGTCGTTCTTTCCGGGCTTGCTTTCGGCTCCGCCGTTAAGGCGCAGGAAGTCTCCGAGGAGCAGCTGAAGGCATCTCGCGCGGCGATCGACGCCATTGGCGCCACTGCCCAGTTCGACAATATCCTGCCGGGTCTCGCCGAGCGCCTGAAGGCCGGCCTGATCCAGGATTCGCCGAACTACCAGGACATCATTTCGTCGACGGTCGACGCGCAGGCGCTGGCGCTGGCGCCGCGCCGCGGCGATCTGGAGAAGGAGGCGGCACTCACCTATGCCAAAACCTTCACCGTCGATGAGCTGAAGGCGATCGCTGACTTCTATAATTCCGACATCGGCAAGAAGCTGCTGCGCGACGGTCCAGTCGCCTCGCGCGAGACGGCGAAGGCTGCCGACATCTGGGCACAGGGCATTTCCCGCGACCTGGAAAAGCAGAGCAACGCCGAGCTTTCCAAGGTGATCAAGGCGCCGCCGCCGGCAACCGACAGCCCCGCCGCTCCGGCTCCCGCACCGGCTGCCCAGCAGTAAGGCTTGCCCCGTCAATTTGCGAAAGCTCGGCATCGTCCGGGCTTTTTTGCTATGATGCGGCAAATGCCGCCGGCGAGGTTTCAGGTGACTGCAGATGTCCGATCATGACAAGGCTGTCCGAGTGCGGATATCCGGCAAGGTCCAGGGTGTCGGTTTTCGCTTTTGGACGCGCGACGAGGCCGTACGGCTCGGTTTGACGGGCTGGGTTCGCAATGAAGAGGACGGGGCCGTCGTCGCTGTGATCGCAGGACCCGACAGCGCCATCTCGACGATGATCGAGCGTTTCAGGCGCGGGCCTTCGGGGGCGTCGGTTTCGGGCGTCGAGACGGAAGCAGCCCAGCTTGAGAAGAACCCGACGGATTTCCACATTACCCGCTGAGAGCATCAATCGCTAGGCAGATGCAATTGGCGTCGCATATGCGCCGGAATTCAGTCCCTATGCGTTCGGGTTCTTTGCAAGTTGCCACACGCCGTCCTCATCCGGTTCCACGCGCTTGTTGCCGCGGTAGAAGATCGGCAGTCTCGTCTTCTTGTCGATCGAGAAACGGCTCGGCGTGTATTTTTCGTCCTCATGGCCCTGAATGGCGAGGCCGAGCGCTTCCTTGAATTTGCCAGCCCTGCACAGGTTGGTGAAGAGAGTTTGATCCATTTTTTGCTCCGGCATTCTTTTCCATCCCATGGATTGCCTGCCAGCCTCGGCTGACCGGGTCAATCGCAGCCGTTTACAACGAAGATTCGGCGATGGGAACGGGATGACGCAGGAGCGGGCTTTTGTTTTCGTGATGATCGCCCCTATATCAGGAACATTCTTCCTGCGATTCCCTTCCGGAGCTCCTCATGTCTTCCTACGACTACGACCTCTTCGTCATCGGTGGCGGTTCCGGAGGCGTGCGCGGCGCGCGTGTCGCCGCCTCGCTCGGCAAGAAGGTGGCGATCGCCGAGGAATACCGCTACGGCGGCACATGCGTGATCCGCGGCTGCGTGCCGAAGAAGCTCTTCGTCTACGCCTCGCAGTTCCATGAGCATTTCGAGGATGCCGCGGGCTTCGGCTGGACGGTCGGCGAAAGCAGCTTCGACTGGAAGAAGCTGGTGGCGGCCAAGGATGTTGAAATCGCCCGTCTGGAGGGCCTCTACAAGAAAGGTCTCGCCGGCGCCAATGCCGAAATCCTGGAAACGCGCGCAGAGCTCGTCGATGCCCATACGGTCCGGCTGCTGAAGACTGGACAGACGGTGACGGCCAAGACGATCGTGATCGCCACCGGCGGACGGCCGAACCCGCATGCAGCCCTTCCCGGTCACGAACTCTGCATCTCCTCCAACGAGGCCTTTCATCTCGAAGAGCTGCCGACATCGATCGTCATCGCCGGCGGCGGCTATATTGCCGTCGAGTTCGCCAATATCTTCCATGGCCTCGGCGTCGAGACGACGCTGATCTATCGCGGCGCCGAGATCCTGTCGCGCTTCGACGAGGATCTGAGACGCGGGCTGCACGAGGCTATGGTCGCCAAGGGTATCCGCATCCTTTGTCACGACACGCTGCAGAAGGTTTCGAAGGGTGAGGACGGGCTCATTCTGGAGACGCTGAATAACGGCACGTTGCAGGCCGGCGTCGTCATGCTGGCGCTCGGGCGCGATCCGAACACCGAAGGCCTTGGCCTTGAGGCGGCCGGCGTCGCCGTCGACGAACGCGGCGCCGTTATCGTCGATGAATATTCCCGCACCAATGTTGAAAACATCTATGCGCTCGGTGATGTCACCAGCCGGGTACAGCTGACGCCGGTGGCGATCCACGAGGCGATGTGCTTCATCGAGACCGAATACAAGAACAATCCGACCCGGCCGGACTACGAGCTGATCCCAACCGCCGTCTTCTCGCAGCCGGAGATCGGCACTGTCGGCCTCTCGGAAGAGGATGCGGGCAAACGTTACGGCGAGCTCGAGGTTTACCGCGCCCAGTTCCGGCCGCTGAAGGCCACGCTTTCCGGCCGAGCCGAGCGGATGATCATGAAGTTGATCGTCGATGCGGCGAGCCGCAAGGTGGTGGGCGCCCATATCCTCGGCCACGACGCCGGCGAGATGGCGCAGTTGCTGGGCATCACACTGAAGGCCGGCTGCACCAAGGACGATTTCGACCGCACCATGGCGCTGCATCCGACCGCCGCCGAAGAGCTCGTGACCATGTATGCGCCGAGCTATCGGATCCGCGACGGCAAGCGGCTTTGAGCCGCGACGGGCTTTAGCTCTTTGTTTTATCTATCTCGTTGACCCGGAACCGCTGCACACTTCCGGGCAACATGTATTAGAGCGCCGTGCGTCCCTTCGGACGCACAAGGGACGCTCTAACTTTTTGAATCTACGCATCGTGCTTTCCGAAAATCGATTCTGATTTTCGGGCCGATGCGCTAGCTGGTGATGCGCGGCGCCCGGATGACCTTGAGGAAAAGCGCCTTCATCGCATCGGTGATACCTTCGGTCGGCGTTACTTCGAAATAGAAGCCGGGCGAGGCGCATGCCTGCATCTTCGTCGGGACCTCGCTCTGGAAGGGCTTGATCCATGTATTGTACCAATCGTTGCTCGGCAACGGCAGGTAGGTGGTGTAGAGCACGGCGATCTTGACGCCGCGGTCCTTCAGCGGTTTGCAGAAAGAGGTGTCGATCGGTTCCTGACAGCGGCCGCCAGTCGTCTTCTTAGTGCATCCCGACGGCTTGTAGCTGTCGCCGACGCCGTCGGAAACGAAGAACAGGATCTTTTCGGGGCTGATATTCGACGTGCCGTCACCGGCCGGATCGATGATGGTATTCATCTGCGTCAGCGCGCTATCGAAGCTCGTGAGCTGGTCCTGGTTGTAGTTCTGGTAGGGAATGGTCATCAGGTCGACGGCGTCGGTGTAATTCTTCACCTTCGTCAGGTCGGAGGTGGGGCTAGAGATCGTCGTCAGCTTGGCGTCTTCGGCTTTGATGCCGAAAGTATAGACGCCCATGCGGAACTGGTCGCTGCTGACGCGTTCGGTCTTGGCCGTATCGGTCAACGCCTGGGTTGCCTGGCGCACGACGTCGATGCGCATGGCGACGCCGAGGCTCTTGGCGATGGTGTAGTTGTTGGTGCTCTGGTCCATCTGATGGCAGGCAAAGGCGCAGCCTGTTTTGGCCTGCAGCTTGGAAACATCGGTCGCGGTTGCGCCGACGCCCATGGAAGGCGTGTTGTCGAGCAGGATGTAGAAATCCATGAAGGCGGCGGTTTGATACTCGGCCGTCGCCGAGCCTGAGATCGTGATCGAGTCCCGGCCGAGGATGCGCATGAAGGTGGTGGGCACGGTCGCGCTGAAGGAAACCTGTGAATTCAGCTTGTTGGCGGTCTTGATGACGTCGATGCCGAGATCGACATGAACGTCGGTCAGCTCCCCGGACATTTGAGACATGAAAATGCTGCGGGCGTCGTCTTTGCCGAGCGAGATCGTGCCGTTGCCGCTCATGGTCATGGCGGCTGCGACCGCGCCGGATTTCTCGGCGATCGAACCGACGGCGGCAGCATCGGCGGCGGCGTAAAGCTGTGTCCTCAGGCTGAGCGCATGGGCGAAATCCACCGCCATGCCGGCCGCACCGAAGAGCGGTACGACCAGCAGCGCCGTCATGATGCCAAAATTGCCCGAGCGGTCCGATATGAAACCGGGCGGAAGGATCGCCATGCCATGTCCCCGATGTTGAAACTCTTTGCGGTTCTACATTGAAAGTCTAAAATATGGGGAAATCGACATGGTATATGCGGGTTTAACCAGACAACGGCGGGGCGGCGGTAGTGAGGCGACAACTGTCGGCGATTGGTCTTTGCAAGCCTGACCTAAAGGTCTATAAGCCGCCGCATATTGAGGGCATCCTGAGGTATGGATGTGAGAACAGGTGAGTGAGATGGCAGAGAATTGGACCCCGAGCAGCTGGCGGCAAAAACCGATCCTGCAGGTTCCCGAATATCCCGACGCAGCCGCTTTGGCGGCAACGGAAGCCACGCTTGCCAGCTATCCGCCGCTTGTCTTTGCAGGTGAGGCGCGCCGCCTGAAGAAACATCTCGCCAATGTCGCCGAAGGCAACGGCTTCCTGCTGCAGGGCGGCGACTGCGCCGAGAGCTTCGCCGAGCACGGCGCCGACAATATCCGCGACTTCTTCCGCGCCTTCCTGCAGATGGCCGTCGTGCTGACTTTTGGCGCGCAGCTGCCGGTCGTGAAGGTTGGTCGCATTGCCGGCCAGTTCGCCAAGCCGCGTTCGTCGAATGTCGAGAAGCAGGGCGACGTGACGCTGCCGGCCTATCGCGGCGACATCATCAACGGCATCGAATTCACCGAGGAGTCGCGCATTCCGAACCCGGAACGCCAGGCCATGGCCTACCGCCAGTCGGCCGCGACGCTGAACCTTCTGCGCGCCTTTGCGATGGGCGGCTACGCCAATCTCGAAAACGTGCATCAGTGGATGCTCGGCTTCGTCAAGGACAGCCCGCAGGGCGAGCGCTACCGCAAGCTTGCCGATCGCATCAGCGAAACCATGGATTTCATGAAGGCGATCGGGATCACCTCGGAAAACCAGCCGGCGCTGCGCGAGACCGATTTCTTCACCAGCCACGAGGCGCTGCTGCTCGGCTATGAGGAGGCGCTGACCCGCGTCGATTCCACGTCGGGCGACTGGTATGCAACGTCGGGCCACATGATCTGGATCGGCGACCGTACGCGCCAGGCCGACCATGCGCATGTCGAATATTGCCGCGGCATCAAGAACCCGATCGGCCTGAAATGCGGCCCGTCGCTGCAGGCTGACGACCTGCTGCAACTGATCGACATCCTGAATCCTGCCAACGAGGCCGGGCGCCTGACGCTGATCTGCCGCTTCGGCCACGAAAAGGTCGCCGACAGCCTGCCGAAGCTCATTCGCGCCGTCGAGCGCGAGGGCCGCAAGGTCGTTTGGTCCTGCGATCCGATGCACGGCAACACGATCACGCTCAACAACTACAAGACCCGTCCCTTCGAGCGGATCCTGTCGGAAGTCGAAAGCTTCTTCCAGATCCACCGCGCCGAAGGCTCTCATCCCGGCGGCATCCATATCGAGATGACCGGCAAGGACGTGACCGAGTGCACCGGCGGCGCCCGCGCGGTCTCTGCAGAAGACCTGCAGGACCGCTACCACACCCATTGCGATCCGCGCCTCAACGCCGACCAGGCGCTCGAGCTGGCCTTCCTGCTTGCCGAGCGCATGAAGGGCGGCCGCGACGAAAAGCGCATGGTCGCGAACGGCTGAGATCAGCCTAAAATGAATGAAGAAAAGCCCGGTTCGCCGGGCTTTTTATTGACAGGCCTCGCTCTTTTCTCGACGTCATTCTCGGCCTTGTGCCGAAGATCTGCTGTGCCGGCTGCAGATGCTCGGGACAAGCCCGAGCATGACGAAAGAGGAGTTGGTCGACTTGTTAGCAGCCCGGCGGACCGCCGGGCTTTTGTTATCGTGCACCCGCACCAGCCGCTCAGATGCTGGCCTGAACGCTGTGCAGATTGGCGTAGACGCCGTCTTGCGCCATGAGCTCGTCATGTGTGCCCTGTTCGACAATACCATCGGCCGTCAGGACCAGGATGCGGTCGGCATGGCGGACGGTGGACAGACGGTGGGCGATGACCAGGGTTGTTCGGCCGTTCGCCAGGCTGAGCAGCGCCTGCTGCACCGCCCGTTCGCTCTCGTTGTCGAGCGCGCTGGTCGCTTCGTCGAAGATCAGGATCTCCGGATTCTTGAGGAAGGCGCGGGCGATGGTGATGCGTTGGCGTTGGCCGCCCGAGAGCTTGACGCCGCGTTGGCCGATATCGGTGTCATAGCCATGTGGCAGGGCGATGATGAAGTCGTGCGCATTGGCGGCGCGCGCGGCCACTTCCAGCTCGGCATCGCTGGCGTCGGGCCGGCCGTAGCGCAGGTTTTCCGCCACCGTACCGGCAAACAGGTAGACATCCTGCTGCACCACCCCGACATGGCGCCGGAGCGAGGCCAGCGTCACATCGCGGATGTCTATGCCATCGATCCGGATCGCCCCGGCCTCGACATCGTAGAAGCGCGGTATCAGCGCGCAAAGYGTGCTCTTGCCGACCCCTGACGGGCCGACCAGGGCGACGAACTCCCCGGGAGCGATGGTGAGCGACAGCTGCTCGAGCACCCGCGGGCCATCGGCCTCGTAACCGAAGGCGACGTTGGAAAAGCTGATCTCGCCCCTTGGTGCCGGCATCGGCCGCGCCGCCGGCCGATCGGTGATATCGGGAGCGATCTCCAGGATCTCCATGGCCCTGACGAAGCCGGTATAACCCTCCTGCCAGAGGCGCACGAAATTCGCCAGCCGCTGCACGGGATCGACCAGCACGGCGATGCAGAGCAGGAAGGTCAGCATATCAGGCACGGTCAGTTCCGCCGCCAGGATGCGCAGGCCGCCGACGATAATCACCAATATGGTGACGAGCTGGGCGAAGGTTTCGGTGCCGACCGAAAACCAGGCTTCGCTCCGATAGCCCTCGGCGCGGCTTTGCAGGAAGCGCCGGTTCTGCTCGGCGAAGCGTTCCTTCTCCAGCGCCTCGTTGGCAAAGGACTGGACGACGCGGATGCCCGCAAGAGCGTCCTCCACCCGCTCGTTGACGGCGGCGATCTGCCGCTTGCTGGCTTCGAGCGCGCGGTTCATGCGCCGGTTGAAATAGAGCGCATAGGCGACCGCCGCCGGTGTGAGCAGCAGGATGAGAGCCGCCAATGGCGGATCGATGAAGAACAGTACCAGCATGGCGCCGCCGTATTTGAGTACGGCGATGGAAAGATCCTCGGGGCCATGATGAAAGAGCTCGCCCAGCCACAGACTGTCATTGGTGATGCGGCTCATCAGCTGGCCGGTGCGCTGGCGGTCGTAGAAGCTGAACGAGAGCTTCTGGCAGTGCTCGAAGAGTTCCTGCCGCACCGTCGCTTCGATGCGCGCACCCATCACATGGCCGCGATAATCGACGAAGAAGATGGCGACGATCTGGACCGCCAGAACGGCCAGCATGACGCCGCCCATGGCAAGGATGTGTGCGAAGGCCTGCGGCGCGTCGGGCAGAGCCAGAAGGCGGCTCGTGACGATGTTGGCGCAGAGCGGCAGGGCGACCGCCGTGCCGGCCACCAGGATGGCGCAAAGCAGATCCGCCAGCAGCAAAGGCAGGTGCGGACGATAGTAGGAGAGGAATTTGCGCATACGCGACCAGCGCCGCTCGCGGTCGGCGGCATTCGCATCGTCGCGGAAGAATTTCAGGAAGGGGTTATGGCGTCGCGAGTTTTTCCTCGCGCGGGAGAACCGAATGTTCATGAAGCTGAATGTCCTTGTGGGGGATGTTTCCTTTCTGTTCGGACAGGGTCGCTCTCATGTCAGTCTCCCGGGGGTTGAATAAATTTGACCTGCAGTATCGCCGACAACAGCCGGCGATTCAATGCCGGGATGAGATGAGGTTGGCGGCTGTTGTTGTCGAGCAACAGGTGCCAAGCATGCATAAGGCCGGCAATTTTCAAGATTTCTGATGATTTCGTTGAACGGAATGGATTTGACGCCGCGGGCGATCGGCGGCAACGTCCCGTCATAAACGGGAGGGCGACCATGACCGAACGGCATACAGGTGGCTGCCTTTGCGGCGCCGTGCGATTTTCAACGACGGCGAAGCCAGGGCCTGTCGTCGGCTGCCATTGCTCGCAGTGCCGCCGGCAGACCGGGTTTTATTACGCCGCGGTCAACGTGGCCCGCGCGGCTCTTTCGGTTGATGGCACCGAGGCGGTCCGCTGGTACCGGTCGAGCGAAGAGGCGCAGCGCGGCTTCTGCTCGAATTGCGGCTCCGCGCTGTTCTGGCAGGCGGACGGATCGGCGGAGATTTCGGTCATGGCCGGCGCCTTTGACACGCCGAGCGGCCTTGCCTTCGGCCATCATATCTACTGCGCCGACAAGGGCGATTTCTACGAAATATCAGATGGCCTACCGCAATATGACGGGAATCCCCCCTCGTCATCCTCGCTGGCCCCGTGATTGACAAGGGTTGATCGCCGAGGCTAGGTTTACCGTGCTGCGTAGGGCGCTTCGTCGAATGTCGAAAGGGCAATGCCCGCCTACAATGTATCAACAGTTGCGCCCATGCCGAATCTCGAAAACCTCAAAAAGCAGGCCAAGCAGTATTTGCGATGGCACCGCGAAAGATACTATCCGGTTGCAGCCGAGATCAGAGCTGCGTTGCCGCGTTTCCGTCATCTCGATGACAGCCAGGTGCTGGAGGCGCGCTTCAAGCTTAGCGACGCGCAGGACCTGATCGCACGTCAAATGGGTTTCGAGGGATGGCAGGCGCTCAAGACAGGAGCCGCAGCCATGACAGATCCGAAAAAACAGCCCGCACCACAAGCCATCCTGAGTTCGCTATCCGCGCAGTTGTTCGTCACCGATATCAAGGCGTCGTGCGAATTCTTCACCGGCAAGCTCGGCTTCAGGGTCGACTTCGTCTATGGCGACCCGCCGTTTTACGGACAGGTCATCCGCGACAATGCTCAACTCGCTCTGAGGCTGGTATGCGAGCCCGTGTTCGTCGGCGATATCAGGCAACGGGAGCATCTGCTTTCAGCCTCGATCACCGTCGATACATCAGACGAGATCAAGCGCCTGTTCCTGGATTTCCAGGCCGCAGGCGTATCCTTCCATCAGCCCCTCAGGAAGGAGCCGTGGGGCGCCAGAAACTTCATCGTGCTAGATCCGGACGGAAATCTCATCCTGTTTGCCGGTCCGGGCGGCTGATCGTCGCGCAATAAGCGCTGCCTCAGCTTCTGGCGGAAAGTTCGGCGCTGAGGCGGGCCACGTCCTCGCGCAGCCCCGTCAACTCGGTCAGTACGTGCATGTCGATCTTCTGGTGCAGGGAGAGTACTTCGAGCTCGGCCTTGAGATTGACCTCGTAATCCTTGGCGGCCTCGAAGCGGTCACGCTCGGCCTGGCGGTTCTGCGACATCATGATGATCGGCGCCTGGATGGCGGCGAGCATCGACAGGATCAGGTTCAGGAAGACGAAGGGATAGGGATCGAAGGCGCCGGTCATCAGAATGATGGTGTTGATGACAGTCCAGGCGATGAGGAAAACGAAGAAGGCGATGATGAAGGACCAAGAGCCGCCGATGCGGGCGATGCTGTCGGCGACACGTTCGCCGAAGGAGGCCTCGGCCGAGAAGGCGGCGTTGACGTCGGTCGAGATGATCTTGCGCTCGTGCGTTTTCGCCAGCACGCGCTTTTCGATGTCGCCGAGTTCATCGGCCGGCTTGTCGAAATGAAGATGCACGAAATTCGAAAGATTATACATGGCCTGTTTCCGATGCCGGTTATCACTTCGGCGCCAGTATTCCGCTCCGCCGGTAAATTGCAATGCGTATCGGTGCCGCGCGGCGCGATGTGCAATCCGTTCATAAAAATTTCGTCACCGCCAAGCGTCGCTTTTGGCGCCAACATGTTGCGGTTGCGAAAGGTGCAGGCTAAATAAATGACATGACACAGGAAAACGCCCTTTCTGATATCTTCCGCATCGCCATCGGCCAGCTCAACCCGACGGTCGGCGATGTCGCCGGCAATCTTGCCAAAGCGCGCGAGGCGCGCGCCGATGCTGCCCGGGAGGGCGCGCATCTGCTCGTCCTGACCGAGCTTTTCATCTCCGGCTATCCGCCTGAAGATCTGGTGCTGAAGCCCGCCTTCATCCGTACCTGCTGGAAGGCGGTCGAGAGCTTGGCGGCCGAGACCGCGGATGGCGGGCCGGGCGTCATCATCGGCTTTCCACGGCAGGACGAGACCGGGCGCTACAATTCCGTCGCCGTGCTCGATGGCGGCAAGGTGATTGCGGTGCGCGACAAGATCGACCTGCCGAATTACGGCGAGTTCGACGAGAAGCGCGTCTTCGATCAAGGCGCCATGCCGGGGCCGGTGAATTTCCGCGGCGTGCGCGTCGGCATTCCGATCTGCGAGGATATCTGGGGCGATCTCGGCGTTTGCGAGACGCTGGCCGAAAGCGGGGCCGAAATCCTGCTGTCGCCGAACGGTTCGCCCTATTATCGCGGCAAGGTCGATATCCGCCATCAGGTGGTGCTGAAGCAGGTGATCGAGACCGGCCTGCCGCTGATCTATGCCGCCCAGCTCGGCGGCCAGGACGAACTGGTCTTCGACGGGGCGAGCTTCGCCTTCAATGCCGACAAGTCGCTCGCGTTCCAGATGAGCCAGTTCGAAACCGCGCTGGCGGTGACGACATGGAAGCGCGGCGAAGGCGGCTGGCACTGCGCCGAAGGGCCCATGGCGCATATCCCTGAAAGCGAGGAGGCCGATTACCGCGCCTGCCTGCTCGGCTTCCGCGACTACGTCAACAAGAACGGCTTCAAAACAGTGGTGCTCGGCCTTTCCGGCGGCATCGATTCTGCGATCTGCGCAGCAATCGCGGTCGATGCGCTCGGCGAGGAGCGGGTGCGCACCGTCATGCTGCCCTATCGATACACCTCCGAGGATTCGCTGAAGGATGCGGCCGACTGTGCGAAGGCGCTCGGCTGCCGCTACGACATCGTGCCGATCGAGCAGCCGGTGACGGGCTTCAGCAGCGCGCTCGCCAGCCTTTTCGAAGGTACGGATAGCGGCATCACCGAGGAGAACCTGCAGAGCCGGGCGCGCGGCGTCATTCTGATGGCGATCTCCAACAAGTTTGGCTCGATGGTGGTGACGACGGGCAACAAGTCGGAAATGTCGGTCGGCTACGCCACGCTCTACGGCGACATGAACGGCGGATTCAATCCGATCAAGGACCTGTACAAGATGCAGGTCTATGCGATTTCCCGCTGGCGTAACGAAAACGTGCCGCCGGATGCGCTGGGACCTTCCGGCGAGGTGATCCCGCAGAATATCATCGACAAGGCGCCCTCGGCCGAGCTGCGTCCCGACCAGAAGGACCAGGATTCGCTGCCGCCCTATCCCGTGCTCGACGATATTCTCGAATGCCTTGTCGAGAAGGAGATGGCGGTCGAAGAGATCGTCGCGCGCGGCCATGACGTGGCGACCGTCCACCGGGTCGAGCATCTGCTCTATCTCGCCGAATACAAGCGCCGGCAATCGGCGCCGGGTGTTAAGATCACCAAGAAGAACTTTGGCCGCGACCGGCGTTATCCGATCACCAACCGCTTCAGGGATCGCTGACGCAATCGAGATCGCTGACGGCGGCAATTCAAAGTGTTCCAGCGTCCTTTACGCGTCTGAAAGACGCGCGGTGCAGTAGGATTTTCGGGAGGAAACATGCGCAGCTCGGTTGAGATCTACAATGTCGGGACGGGCAGGGCCCGCGAGGTCTGGCAGACGGACAGGCTGGTGGAGGCCCCGAACTTTTCGCCGGATGGTTCCTACCTTCTGTTGAACGGCGACGGGCTGCTCTATCGCCTGCCGCTCGATGGCGGCGAAGTGGTCAAGGTCGATACAGGCTTTGCCGTCAACTGCAACAATGATCACGGCATTTCGCCTGATGGGACTGAGATTGTCATCTCCGACAAGACCGAATTCGGCAAGTCCGCGATCTATATCCTGCCGATCGAAGGCGGCACGCCGCGGCTTATCACCCAGAACCTGCCATCCTACTGGCATGGCTGGTCGCCGGACGGGCGCCAGCTTGCCTATTGTGGCATCCGCGACGACCTCTTCGATATCTACACCATCTCCGTCGATGGCGGCGCCGAAACGCGGCTGACGCATGGCGAGGGACGCAATGACGGACCGGATTATTCCGCCGACGGCCAATGGATCTATTTCAATTCCAGCCGCACCGGGCTGATGCAGATCTGGCGCATCCATCCCGATGGCACCGGGCTCGAGCAGGTGACCTCGGACAATCAGGGCAATTGGTTCGCCCATCCGTCGCCTACGAATGACAAGGTGCTGATCCTGTCCTATGACCCTTCGGTGTTCGACCATCCGCGCGATCTCGACGTGCGGCTGCGGCTGATGGACATGGACGGTGGCAATCTGAAGACGCTGTTCGAGCTCTTTGGAGGGCAGGGCACGATCAACGTGCCCTGCTGGTCTCCTGATGGCAAAGAATTCGCCTATGTCCGCTATTTTCCGGCCGACTAAACGCGGGTCCGGCACCGCTCGCGGGCGGATGTCGCCAGGTCTTCCAGCACGGCGACCGACATATCCCAGTCGATGCAGCCATCGGTGATGGACTGGCCGTAGACCAGCGGCTTGCCGGGAACGAGGTCCTGGCGGCCGGCGACGAGGTTGCTTTCGATCATCATGCCCTTGATGTCGCCGTTTCCGGCGGCAATCTGCGCGGCCACGGATCTGACGACGAGCGGCTGGTTCATCGGGTCCTTGCCGCTATTGGCATGGCTGGCATCGATGAGGATGCGTGGGGCGACGCCGAGCCTGACGGCTTCGACGGTAACCGCTTCGACGTCGGCCGCTTCATAGTTCGGCCGCTTGCCGCCGCGCAGGATGATGTGGCAATCCTCATTGCCTGTCGTCGAGGCGATTGCCGCCTGTCCGTCCTTCGTCACCGCCGGGAAGTGATGCGGCTGCGAGGCGGCGAGGATGGCGTCGAGCGCGACGCGCACGCCGCCGTCGGTGCCGTTTTTGAAGCCGATCGGGCAGGAGAGGCCGGAGGCGAGCTGCCGGTGGATCTGGCTTTCGGTCGTGCGTGCGCCGATCGCACCCCAACTGACGAGATCGGCAATATATTGCGGCGTGATCGTGTCGAGGAATTCGCAGCCGGCCGGAAGGCCCATGGCATTGATATCGAGCAGCAGGCGTCTCGCAATCCTCAACCCTTCCTCGATGCGGTAGCTGCCGTCGAGATGCGGGTCGTTGATGAGGCCCTTCCAGCCGACGGTCGTGCGGGGCTTTTCGAAGTAGACGCGCATGACGATCTCGAGATCGCCGGCGAAGCGGCGGCGCTGTTCCGCCAGCCGTTCGGCATATTCGCGGGCGGCGACGGGATCGTGGATGGAGCAGGGGCCGATGACGACGATCAGCCGGTCGTCTTCGCCCCGGAGAATTTTGTGGACCGCATTGCGGTTGCTGGTCACGGTCTTGCTGACATCAGCATTGCGGGGAATTTCCGCGATGATATCGGCGGGTTTGGTCAGCGGGGTGATTTCGACAATACGCAGATCATCAATGGTATCAGACACGGTATGGCTCCTGTTTGGTCATACCCGCGCGGAACAAAAAAGCCGCCAGGTAGACTAGCGGCTATTCGGGTTGTCGTCGCGTCGAATTCAGTTACGCATGGACCCGCATCCGCTGAGAGTAGCGGTACCAATAAAATCGCGAGGCGTAGATTGATGTGATCGACATGAGGCGTATGTAGTGTCACAGCCACGCGTTGTCACGTAGAATTTGCAGCCTGAAGATCCGGCGCTCCCCGAGATGGCAACGGCTTCTGCGGAAGGTACACCCCCGGCGAGGCAAGAAGCACGTCGCACTCGATCTCGTGCATGCGACGCGCTCTAGGCTTTGTTTAAACCTGTCGCCCTAAAGATGCTTCCGGGCGACGGTCATTCGCACTGTTGTAGAAAACGCAGTTCCTGAGATCACAGGGCGTCGACGTTCACGCCGACGGTGATGGCGCCGATCGGCGTTCCCGCGTCGTCTGATATCGTGACGCTTGCCTGCGACTGCAGCGTCTGGGTCGATTCATCCTTTTCGATCTCATCGACGAAGACGGCGTCCTTGCCGGCGCCGAAGGACTTCTGGAACTTGGCCTCGTCGCCCTGCCAGTAATCCGATGTGGTGTCGCTTTGACCGACATTCAGGCCTTTTGCATCCATGACGAAGATTTCCGTGATCTTGCCGCCGGAAGCCTCCTTCTTTCCCTGAAGGAATTTCGACAGTGCGCTGTTGAGCACGTCGTCGATCATCGAGTGGTCGGAGCCATCGACTTCGGCACGCCATTTCTTGTCGAGGGCGTCGACATCAGCCGCACTGAGATTGGCGTTGGCAGCGTTCTGCGCCTTGATAGCCTCGATGATGGCGGGGTCGTTAAGCCAGGGCTTTACATCGCTTGTCACGTAGTCGGAGATCGGGGCAAGCTTGGCATCCTGCGCCATGGATACGCCCATGGGCATGGCAAATGCGGTGCAGGCCAAAAGAAATGCGGGCACGATTTTCTTCATAAGCGTTTCCTTCCTGATTATAGGTTGCTGAGAACTAAGGCTTATCGGATGCAGACGACGTCAGAACTCCTCCCAGGCACCGGGAGCAGCGGCAACGGCGGCACTTCCTGCATGACGCTGCGCGAAGGCTCTGGGCTCGGGACGAGCTTGGCGGGCGGCTTGAACGGGTTTGGGCTGGCTGGCGGTAGACGCACCGACGACGAACCTGCCGGCCGAGTCCTGCAGAAGGCGTCCTTGCGACAGCAGTTCGTGGCAGGCCGCGTTGGTTTCCTCGACCATTGCCGCGTTCTGCTGTGTCGTCTGATCCATCTGGTTGATCGCGCTGTTGATTTCCTGCAGGCCCGTCGCCTGTTCGCGATAGGATTGGACGATGGAAGCGATGCTATCGCTGATGCGGTTGATCTGCTCCTCGATCTTCAGCAGGGCGTCACCGGTTTCGTTCACCAGCCCGACGCCCGCGGCAACTTCCTGGCCGGATACGTTGATCAGGTTCTTGATTTCCTTTGCGGCATTTGCCGACCGCTGGGCGAGTTCACGCACTTCCTGCGCAACGACCGCAAAACCCTTGCCGGCCTCGCCGGCGCGCGCCGCCTCGACGCCGGCATTCAGCGCCAGCAGGTTCGTCTGGAAGGCAATCTCGTCGATGACGCCGATGATGCGGCCGATCTGGCTCGACGAGGTTTGGATCCGGTCCATCGCCCCGATCGCATCGCGCACCACCGTCGCCGAGACATGGGCGCTCCGCTTCGTCTCCTCGACCAGCTGCCCGGCATTTTCAGCCCGTTGCGACGATGTCCTGACCGTCGTGGTCACCTCATCCAGTGCGGCGGCGGTCTCTTCCAATGCGGCTGCCTGTTGCTCGGTCCGTCTTGCGAGCTGATCCGCGGAGGTCGCCAGCTCGCTCGAGCCGGTTTCGACAGCCACGGAGGCGGTCTTGATCTCTGTCAGAGCGGCTGCGACCGCATCGACCATGTTGTTGAAATCCTGCCGCAACTTATCGAATTCAGGACCGACATCGGCCAGATGTATCGAAAAGTCGCCCGCGGCGAGCTGTTCCAAGGCATTTTCAAGAGCGTGCATCACCAGCCGCTGCGTGTTGCTGGCCTCTTCCGTCAACATTGCGTTGCGCGCCCGCTCGGCGTCGAGCGAAGCACTCTGCTCGGCGGCGGCCTGCTCTCTTTCGACCTTGGCAATCGCCTCGTGGCGGAAAACTTCCAGGGCCCGCGCCAGAAAGCCGATTTCATCGCCGTTTTCCCTGTAGGTGACGGGTGAGACCAGATCGCCTTTCTGCAGCGCGCTGATCCGTTCGCTGATCACCCTGATGGGCCGGCCGACCAGGCTGCGCATGGCGAGAAGGAAGGCAACGACGGCCATGGCGGTGATCGCGGACTGCGTGAGCAGCGAAATGAGAACTTTCTGCCTGACTTCGGAAGCGATTTTTTCGACGGACCAGTTCGTGACGATGTAACCGGTGGCCTTGCCCGACTTATCCAGCGGGAGCGGCGCGATGATCGTCACGACGCCGGCAGATATTCTACCGTCATCGATGGTGGTCTTTTCCGGTTTCGCGCTGAGGCTCTTCGCCAGATCGGCTGGTGCGGGCAACCCACTAACGCCATCGCGCGCCCAGGTATCGACGGCGGCAGGTTCAGCGTTGAATGCGGCAAACTGCACGAGATCGAGCGAGGGGTCGTCGCGATAGAGCGAATAAGCCTCTCGAACGGCGTTCGCCTTCCCCCATTTCACGCCGCCCGCTGCCAGAGATGCAAATTGCTCGGCATCCTTGGACCAGTTCGCCTTGGCGCCATCGATCAAGGCCCGGGTTTCGTACATCCAGGTATAGGTGGCGAAAGCGGAAATGCCGCAGAGGTTCACGGCAACGATAATCGCCGCCAGCTTGGCGGTCAGAGGCATCGTCTTCAAAAATTGGAACATTCCGCGGCGGCCTAGAATTGCGGCTCAGTCGGACATGTTCCCGACTGGCGTATCAATACGGGCATCGACGCTGACGATCACATCACGAGCCCTCATGCCCATGTCCGAATTGCGACCCAAAACGCGCAAACGCAGTGTGTATTTGATGTGTGAATAAATCATAAAGTAGAATGGGGTGCTGGGGTACACGCGGGTCATTTCACCCTGGCGTCTGCCGGCGCCGAGTCTTGCGAACCGGCGGGTGAGGAATGCTTCCATCGCGCCAGGCAGATCTGTCTCGATCAGCTATTTTCCGCCACGGCCTCTTCGGGCTCGGCGTGCCGGCGCTTGCGGCCACGCGCCGTCAGTTCCGCCCCGGCATCGCGCGGCAGGCGCAGGAAGGTGATACAGGCCAGCGCCGAAATCGCCGAGACGCTGAAGAAGGCGACGTGGAAATCCGAGACCAGCAGCCTGCCGTCGTGAAAGCTGCTCGAAATTTCGAGGATGCCGCCGGCGATCGCCACACCCATCGCCATGGAGATACGCTGGGCAACGGCATTGATCGCGGTTGCCTGGCTGCTGTCGGCGTCGTCGACATCGCCGAAGGCCATGGCGTTGACGCCCGAGAAAGCCATGGAGCGGAACAGGCCGCCGATCAGCAGGCAGGCCATGATCAGGAACAGCGGCGTCTCGGCGGTGAAAAGGCCGTTGATGCCGAGGAAGATCGCCGCCAGCAAAGTGGTGATTGATATGACGGTGCGGAAGCCGAACGCCTTGAAGGTGCGCGAGGCGGCGAATTTCGAGCCCATGGAGCCGAGCGCGCTGACGAAGGTGACCGAGCCCGATTGCAGCGGCGTCAGGCCGAAGCCGAGCTGCAGCATCAATGGCATCAGGAAGGGCAGGGCGCCGAGCCCCATGCGGAAATTCGAGGCGCCGAGGATCGCCGCCCGGAACATCGGGTAACGGAACATCTTCGGGTCGAGAAGCGGATTGGGTGCGCGGCGGGCATGCAGGAGATAGAGGAGGCCGGCAAGGATGCCGATTGCAACCGTGGCATAACCGTAGATGACGGGCACGGCCGGCAGGCTGATCACCGACAGGCCGAAGACGAAGCCGGAGAAGCCTATGCCGCAAAGGCAGAAGCCGGGGAAGTCCATCGGCCGCGGACTGCGCGGCTCGACCGCCGGCAGGAAACGGGTGACGAGGATGATGCCGAGCACGCCGATCGGGACGTTGATCCAGAAGATCCAGTGCCAGGTGAGGTAGGTGGTGAGGAAACCGCCGATCGGCGGACCCATGATCGGGCCGATCAGGGCGGGGATGGTGAGCCAGGCCATGGCATCGACGAGTTCGTGGCGCGGTGTTCCCCGGACCAGCAGCAAGCGGCTGACCGGCGTCATCATCGAGCCGCCGGCGCCCTGAATCAGGCGCGAGACGACGAAGGCTGTGATCGAGTTGGAAAAGGCGCAGGCGATCGAGCCGATCATGAAAACGAAGATCGCCATGCGGAAAATGTTGCGCGCGCCGAAACGATCGGACATCCAGCCGCTGATCGGGATGAAGATCGCCAGCGCCACGAGATAACTCGTGACGGCAAGCTTCAGCGCGATCGGCGAGGTACCGATATCGGCGGCGATTGCCGGCAGGCTGGTGGCGATCACGGTGGAATCCATCTGTTCCATGAACAGGGCGACCGCAAGGATCATGGGCGTGAGGCGGGGCACGGGCAACCGAAATGCAAAGAGAAAAAGTGCGGCGCCATGGGCGTCGGTCAGGATCGGTTTGTTTCTAAGGCAGCAATGCGCCTCTGTCCATGAAATCGATGTCGCATGCAGCGTATCGGCGGCGTCATGCGGGCCGCCTTGCCGCAGCCGCGCTTTCCTGAAATAGATGCGCCGTCAGGTGCCCGCCGGTAAGGCGGGAGAATCGGGAATCCGGTGCAAAGCCGGAACGTGCCCAACGCTGTAAGGCCGACGTTTGCCGCTTCATCACGCCACTGGCTTCTTGCCGGGAAGGCTGCGGCAGACGGATGACGCCCAGTCAGAAGACCGGCCTGGCAAGATAGACCGATCCGCGCGGACGGCGGGGCGGTTGCGTTGTTGGGGATTTGACGATGCGACCCTTTGATGAGGATGCCCTTTCGGTGGCGTCCGGTTTTTCTTTGGCCGAACGCGAGGCCGTCTATCATGCGATCATGACGCGGCGGGACGTCCGCAGCCAGTTCCTGCCCGATCCCTTGCCGGACGAACTTGTGCAGCGGCTGCTGACGGCCGCCCACCACGCGCCCTCAGTCGGCTTCATGCAGCCGTGGAATTTCATTCTGGTGAAAAGCGCAACCGTGCAGGCGCGCGTCCGGGATGCTTTTGCGAGGGCCAATGAGGAGGCGGCGCTGATGTTCGAAGGCGAACGGCGGCAGGCCTACCGCTCGCTCAAGCTCGAAGGCATTGTCGAGGCGCCGCTCGGCATATGCGTGACCTGCGATCCCACGCGCAGTGGCAGCGTAGTGTTGGGGCGCACGCACAATCCGAGGATGGATAGCTATTCCACAGTCTGCGCCATCCAGAACCTCTGGCTTGCGGCGCGGGCGGAAGGGGTCGGCATCGGCTGGGTCAGCATCTTTCATGAAGGCGACCTGAAGAGCATTCTCGGCATACCCGAGCATATCGAGGTGGTCGCCTGGCTCTGTGCCGGTTTCGTCGATCGGCTCTATGACGAGCCGGAACTCTCCGTCAAAGGCTGGCGGCAGCGGCTGCCGCTCGATGAACTCGTCTTTCATGATGGATGGGGACGGAGCGAGCCCTAAATCAAGCGCGTCGCATCGAAGATGCATGTCGTAGTCCCAAAACCGCTGCGCAGTTTTGGGTGGCATGATTTGATATCACTGCTGTTGTGGCTGCGGGCCCGGCGTTGCCGGATTGGCGAGGTCGATCGAGCCCTGATCGCCGGCCAGAAACTGCGGGCCGACCTGACGGACGCGGTTCTGCGTGGGATCGTAGGGGCGCTCGGGAACGGATGGTTGCGGCGCGGCGGCATCCTTCGCCGGGGGATTGGTGCGGATGGTGGTGATGGAGCCCTGCTGCGGCGGTTCGCTCACCGCCTGCTTGGAGCGCATCTCCTCATAATAGGCGGTGAGATTGCAGGCGCAGGAGGATTTTTCCCCGGGCGTGCGGTTCTTGTAGGCAAAGGCATTTTTCATGGCGCTGTAGGGCGTGCCCGTTGCGACCGAGATCATGTTCGAGGCTTCGGTGCTCGTCACGTCACGATAGAATAGTTCGGTCTCGATGCCCGGGCACATCTTGGCGCAGGTCTGGGCGTCGCGGCCGAAATCGACCGACGTGGCGTTCGAGCTGATCGGGAAGAAGCCGCCGTCGCAGCTGCGCACGCACATGGTGCTGACCGGAGATAGCATCTCGGCCCGCGGCACGCCGTAACGCGGATCGACCTCGTCACCGCCGCCGAGCGGAATGAAGGTATCGGTGCGCATCGCCTGTTCCTCGACGCTCGGAGCCGGTTCGTTGGCGCTGCGATCGCTCGGGGCATAGAAGTTTTCGCTGTTGCAGCCATTGCGGTCGAGAGCGGCAATCAGTTCGCGCCGCGCGCCGTCATCGGCGCCGTTCTGGCCGGCCAGCTCGTCGCGGCGGTCCTGGAGATAGCGGATGTTGTCGATCATGCGGGCTTCGGACTGCGAGAGCTCGGCGCAATAATCGGCATTCTCGCCGCCGATGACGACCATGCTGCCCGAGGTGCAGCCGTTGCCGCGCAGCTCGTTGCGGACCTTGCGCAGCTCGAGGTTCTGCTCGGCCATGGCGCTGGCATATTGGCGCACTTCCGGGCCGTTGTTATTGCCGATCGACCGCGGCAGGTCGGCCAAGCGACCGCGCAGATCCTCACAGATAGTAGTTGTCTGCGCCGCGGCGGGCGCTGCGAAGGCAAGGAGGAGGGCAAGAGACAGGTTTCGGCGTTTCACGGCGTCGTCCCGGAATGAGCAAAGAATCGATCGGTCGATTGCGGCCTCGATAGCCGCGCGTTGTCTCTTAGCGTGTTTCTCTTAATAAGCTTGGAGATATTCCTAGCGCATTTTCGCGATTTTATCCAGCAAATGCGGGTGGTCCCTCTGTCGGGGAATCTGCTGTGCCGCCAAAAGCGGGACCTCCTTCTTTCAATTTTCCGGCGCTTGATTCTTCTTCTCGTTCGCCAGCATATCGGCAAGCTGTTGCGCGACATCAGGATCCGGCACGACTGGCCAATGCCGCGCTTGCGGCGCCGGTTGGGTTTACAGGCGACCGCGTGCACGGTATCGGCCAGCCACTTCGGCGGGCGCGGCCAAGGCGAGAAGGACGGCGAAAATGACAGACATTTCCAACGAGCTCCGCTCCCCTGCAGCGACAGTCGGGATACCCGAAGCCCAACACGGCCTCCACGTCTTCGTGGACGGTTGCTATGAACCCGGTTCCGGGCACGGGGGCTGGGCATTCGTCGCTTATCGTGATGCCGCGGAAATTGCCTCTGGCTTCGGTGGCGTCGAAGACTCCGCCAATAATTCGATGGAATTGACCGCCGTCCTCAAGGCGGCAATCTGGATCAACAGCGATACAAGCGGCGAGCCCGCGACCATCTGGTCCGATTCCGTCTATGCCGTCAAAGGCTGCAACAGCCGGCGGCATATATGGAGGAACAACGGCTGGAGGAAAGGCAACCCCAATGGGAATGCCCGAAACCGAACGATCGGCAATGTGGAACTCTGGAAAGCAGTCGATCTTCGACTATCCCAGAACGCTCTGGTGACCATTGCCTGGTGCAAGGGCCATGCCGGCATTGCCGGTAACGAACGCGCGGATGCGCTTGCGGATAGAGGACGCCTGTCGTTGCGGGGTGCCTGATATGGCATCAGGACATATGTCGGAGCGGCTTCGATGGCCGCTCGTACTAAAGATTTTATCCTAGGCCCCGCAGCGTGATATCTGCTTGATATCAACCGGCTGCAGATGCTCGGGACAAGCCCGAGCATGACGAAAGAGGAGTTGGCCGACTTGTCAGCAGTCTAAGCCGGCTCAGGCCGGTTGCGATGCCTCGACGACGGCGAGTGCCGCCATATTGACGACGCCGCGGGAGGTGACCGAGGGGGCGAGAATGTGGGCGGGCAAGGCGGTGCCGAGCAAGATCGGGCCAACATGCAGGCCGTCCGTCATCGACTTTACCACGCCAAGCGTGATGTTGGCGGCATCGAGGTTCGGGAAGACCAGGAGGTTCGCCTCGTCGTGCAGGGTCGTGTCCGGCATGACGCGCTTGCGCAGTGCCTCGGTGATGGCGCTTTCGCCGTGCATCTCACCGTCGACCTCAAGGTCGGGCGCGGCTTCGCGTACGAGCTGCAAGGCGTTGCGCATCTTCGTGGCGCTTTCGGATTCACGCGAGCCGAAATTGGAATGCGAGACCAGAGCGGCGCGCGGCGTGAGGCCGAAACGGCGGATTTCCTCGGCCGCCAGCACCGTCGCCTCGGCGACCTCCTCGGCGGTCGGATTGAAGGTGACATAGGTGTCGGTGAAGAAGGTAGCGCCGCGCTGCGAGATCATCAGGCTGAGGGCCGAGAAATCGCGGACATCCTTGCGCTTGCCGATGATCAGGCGGACGTCGCGCAGATGCTTCTCGTAACGGCCTTCGAGGCCGCAGATCAGCGCATCGGCCTCGCCGCGCCTCAGCGCCAGCGCGCCGATGACGGTGGTGTTGGTGCGCACGATCGTGCGGGCGGCTTCCGGGATGACGCCGCGGCGGCCGACGAGGGAGAAATAGAGATCGACATATTCGCGGAAGCGCGGATCGTCTTCCGGGTTGATGACCTCGAAATCCTGCAGCGGCCGAATGCGCAGGCCGTAGCGCTTCAGGCGTGTCTCGATGACTTGCGGGCGGCCGATCAGGATCGGTTCGGCAAGGCCTTCCTCGAGCAGCACCTGGGCGGCGCGCAGCACGCGCTCGTCCTCGCCTTCGGAAAAGATGACGCGCTTGCGCTCGGCGGCCTTAGCCGCGGTGAAGATCGGCTTCATGACGAAGCCTGAGCGGAAGACGAAGCGGTTCAACTGGTCGAGATAGGCGTCGAAATCCTGGATCGGGCGGCGCGCGACGCCGCTCTGTTCGGCGGCCTTGGCAACGGCGGGCGCGATGCGCAGGATCAGACGCGGATCGAAGGGCGAGGGGATCAGGTAATCGGGGCCGAAGACCGGGGTCTCGCCGGAATAGGCACGCGCGGCAACATCGGACGGCTCTTCGCGGGCAAGGGCTGCGATGGCGCGCACGGCCGCCATCTTCATTTCCTCATTGATCGTCTCGGCGCCGCAATCGAGCGCGCCGCGGAAGATATAGGGGAAGCAGAGGACGTTGTTGACCTGGTTGGCGAAATCCGAGCGGCCGGTACAGATCATTGCGTCGGGGCGGGCGGCACGGGCGAGATCGGGCATGATCTCCGGCGTCGGATTGGCGAGCGCCATGATCAGCGGTTTGTCGGCCATCTGCGCCAGCAGTTCCGGCTTCAGCACGCCGGCGGCGGACAGGCCCAGGAAGACGTCGGCGCCGCCGATATTTTCGGCCAGCGTGCGCGTCTCGCTCTTTTGGGCATAGATGGATTTCCATTCGTCCATCAGCTCGAGCCGGCCCTCATAGACGAGGCCTTCGAGATCGTGGACCCAGATGTTTTCACGCTTCGCCCCGAGAATGACCAGCAGGTTGAGGCAGGCAAGCGCGGCGGCGCCCGCGCCTGAGGCGACGATCTTGACGTTCTCGATGGCCTTGCCGGCGAGTTCCAGCCCGTTCAGGATCGCGGCGGCAACGATGATCGCCGTGCCGTGCTGGTCGTCGTGGAAGACGGGGATCTTCATCTTCTCGCGCAGGCGCCGCTCGACCTCGAAACATTCCGGCGCCTTGATGTCTTCGAGGTTGATGCCGCCGAAAGTCGGCTCCAGCGAGGCGATGGTCGAAACCATCTGGTCGACGCCTGGGGCATCGATCTCRATGTCGAAGACGTCGATGCCGGCGAATTTCTTGAAGAGCACGGCCTTGCCCTCCATGACCGGCTTGGAGGCGAGCGGGCCGATATTGCCGAGGCCGAGAACGGCGGTGCCATTGGAGATGACGGCGACGAGATTGGCGCGCGAGGTATATTCGGCCGCCATTTCGGGATTGTCGCGAATGGCAAGGCAAGGCGCGGCAACGCCGGGCGAATAGGCGAGCGCCAGGTCTCGCTGGTTGCCGAGTGGCTTGGTCGCCTGGATCTCCAGCTTGCCGGGGCGGGGATAGCGGTGGAAGAAAAGCGCCTGCTCGTCGAGATCGCCGCTCGTCAGGTTCTTTTCCGTCTTCGATTTTTCCGGGTGATCCATCGCCGCCTCCGTGCACGTCTTTTGAGCTCCCTCCATACATCAATCGGATACGGGCGACAGTATGGAAATGGCGGAGTTGGCGAGTTTTTGTCCGGGCAATAAAACATCCCGCCCTTGCGGACGGGATGTCGGTCCTGCCGGTCGATGGGAGACCTCAGGCGGCGATGTTCGTCCAGGCCGGGGCGATGGCGGTTCCGCGGCCGAGGCCGTAGCCGAGACGGATATTGAGCATGCCCAGCGGTTCCAGGAGTTTGGCGGCGTCGAGGCCTCCGGTCTTTTCGACGGCAAATCCTGCGTCCACGACCAGCCTGGAAACCTTTTCCACCGCGTCTTCGTCATTTCCGGCGACAAATACCGGCACCTTGGCCGTGGCATCGCGGGACGCGTTGAAGAGCTCGGCGAAGATGGTGTTGAAAGCTTTGACCACTTTGGCGCCGGTCGCGGCATTCTGGATTTTGTCGGCGGCGGAGGTCTCGTGGCCGAAGAGCAGACCGGAGAAATCGGGCTTCAGAGGATTGCTGATGTCAACGACGATCTTGCCCGAGAGCGATGGCGAGGCGGCGATCTCAAGAGCACTGGCATAGGGAACGGCGAGGATGACGATCCCCGCAGCGGCGATCGCCTCTGCAATGGTGGCGCTTTCAACGCCAAGGCTTTCGGCAAGGCCGCGCGCGGCCCGATCGTTGCGTGCCGCGACGATCAGCTCAGTCTTCCCGGCAAGGCGTGTGGCCAGGCCCTTGCCCATGTTTCCGATGCCGATAATTGCAGTCTTCATCGTTCTGTCTCCTGTTTCCGATGCGATGGTCACAGGGATACATCCGAAACATTCCATCGTTAATTGCATTGCTTCCAATAACAGAGTTGCATAAAAGTATCGAATGCCCGATCTCTTGAACTTGCAGACCCTCATTGCCGCCGCGACATCGGGAAGCTTTGCCGGAGCGGCGAAGCGGCTCGGCATTTCGCCTGCTATGGTCGGCAGGCGTATTCAGGCGCTGGAGCAGGAGTATGGGGTCAAGCTGATCGAACGCACGACGCGCACGCAGCGGCTGACCGAGGTCGGGTCCCGCTTCCTCGTCAAGGCAAACAGAATCATCGACGAGCTGGAGGAACTCAACGATATCTCTCGCCCTGATGCAGAGGCCATGTCGGGACGCCTGCGTCTAAGCACACCGACGACATTGGGAATCAAGCGGCTTGCGCCCGTGATGGCCGAACTCGCGGAGCGGCATCCTGCACTTTCGGTCGAGCTCAATCTCAGCGACCGCAATGTCGACTTGGTGGCCGAAGGCTATGATCTGGCGATCCGGATCGGCGAATTGAAGCCCTCGTCGCTTATCGCGCGGCGTGTCGGCAGCTATCATTTCGTCTGCTGCGCCTCTCCGGCATATCTCGATAGGTTTTCCGTGCCGGAGAAGCCCGAGGATCTTCGCCTTGGCCGCTGCATCCTCAACCTCAATCTCGTGCCCCGCGACGAATGGCCGTTCGAGACAGAGGCCGGGGAGAGTTTCACAATGGGTGTTCGCGGCAACATCGAGATCGACAATGGAGAGGCGTTGCGGACGGCGGCGCTCGCCGGGGCAGGCGTCATCTACGTCCCGGTGGATCTCGTGGCGGAAGACATAGCGAATGGCAGGCTCGTGGAAGTTCTCGCCGACTGGCGGAAACTGGTACTGCCGATCCACGCCATTCATCCGTCACGCCGGTTCGTGCCCGGCAGGATTGGCGCGATCATTGATGCCATTGCGCGGGGGCTGCGGGATTAGGGACTGTTCCGCGGCGTGCGGGGATTGCCGCCACCGGCATCGATTTCCCATGAAAATTCAATAGGAAGTCGCTTCCTTTCGTCGCGGCCGCCGAGGGCTAATCCTTTTCGAAACTTGTTTGAGGACCGCAGCAAGCGCAAAATGCCGGCCGCGACGGTGCGGGGCGCCGGTCGCATGGAGGAAATCATGGACAATTTGAACCTCACGACCCTGCAAAGGGGGCAGACGATGGTCAATGACGTGGCCATCGATGCTTTTGCGGCCGGATTTCGCGGCAGTCTCCTGACCAGTAAAGACATGGATTACAACGAAGCGCGGACGATCTGGAATGCGATGATCGACCGCCGGCCCGGGCTTATCGCGCGTTGCGCCGGTGCTGCCGATGTCGTGCGGGCGGTGCGGTTTGCACGCGACAATAATTTGCTCGTTTCGGTGCGTGGCGGCGGCCACGGTATTGCCGGCAATGCGGTCTGCGAGGGCGGTGTCGTCATCGACCTGTCGGCGATGAAATCGGTGCGGGTCGATCCGCAAACGCGGCGCGCCAGGATCGAGCCGGGTGCAACGCTTGCCGATGTCGACCAGGAAACGCTGGCCTTCGGGCTGGCGCTGCCGACCGGCATCAATTCCACCACCGGCATCGCAGGCCTGACGCTCGGTGGCGGATTCGGCTGGCTGACCCGCAAATTCGGGCTGACCATCGACAATCTGCTTTCGGTTGATGTGGTGACGGCCGACGGCGAGTTGGTCAAGGCGAGCGAGACGGAAAAGCCTGATCTCTTCTGGGCGTTGCGCGGCGGCGGCGGCAATTTCGGCGTCGTGACCTCCTTCGAATTCAAGCTCAACCCTCTCAACACGGAGGTTCTTGCTGGGCTCGTCGTGCATCCCTTCGCCGATGCGGAAAAGGTGCTCAAGGAATACCGACAGGCGCTGGAGGCGGCGCCTGACGAACTGACCTGCTGGGTGGTGATGCGCCAGGCGCCGCCGTTGCCGTTCCTTCCGGCCGAATGGCACGGCAAGGAGATCGTGGTGCTGGCCATGTGCTATTGCGGAGACATCGCGGCGGGAGAAAAGGCGACGGCCAGATTGCGCGCGATCGGAAATCCGATTGCCGACGTCGTCGGCCCGGTGCCGTTCACCGGCTGGCAACAGGCATTTGACCCGCTGCTCACGCCAGGGGCGCGCAATTACTGGAAGAGCCAGGATTTCGCCTCCCTCTCGGACGCGGCGATCGAGGTCCTGCTCAAGGCCGTGCGCAAGCTGCCCGGACCGGAATGCGAGATCTTCATTGGCCATGTCGGTGGTGCCGCTGGCCGCGTGCCCACCCAGGCGACCGCATTTCCACAACGAAGCTCGCATTTCGTCATGAATGTGCATGCGCGCTGGCGGGAAGCCGGGATGGATGGAAGCTGTATCGGTTGGGCGCGGGAGCTTTTCGAAGCAACCAAGCCGCATGCGGTCGGCACCGCCTACATCAACTTCATGCCTGATGATGAAGGTGATCGCGTCGAAGAAGCCTACGGCGCCAATTACGCTCGTCTTGCCGAAGCCAAGCGGCGCTACGATCCGAACAATCTGTTCCGCATGAACCAGAACGTGAAACCGATGGCGGCGGTGCGAGCTGCCTAGCCCGACCATGCCCGCGCTCGGGTGATATACTCGGGCGCGGGATGAGGCGCCAATCGCTTGTCACCCTTCGGTGAGTTCGATTAATTCCTGCAACAGCGCCGTGTCGTCCGAACCGGCATGGTCGTCAGGCTTCAGAACATGGGCAAGCCATGCTCCGTCCGCCGCCAGGCGAACGATCTCGAGCCGCATTCCCACGTCTGTTTCGGCGTGCCTGACAAGCCGGTCATTCATCCATCTATGCCACAGAGACTTGGAGTAGGGGTCGGCAAGCACGGTCATCGTCTGCGCCGACCACGGGCTGTTGTTGAGGGCGCGGTCAGCAAACAGGGTGCGGACATAGGCGCGGGTGAATGTGCCGCGGCCGCCCTTATCCTTTTCCAGTTCCTGGTCGATCTCGCGGTCGAGGCTTTCCATCATGCCGTCGAACACGGCCTCTATAAGCGCCTGCTTGTTCGGGAAGTGGTGAAACAACCCTCCCTTGGTCACGCCGGCTGCGCTGGCGACCGCCTGCAGGCTGACGGCGGCCAGACCATGTTCGAGCGCCAGCTTGGTGGCGCAATCGAGAAGAGCTTGCCGCACGACATCCGGCTGTTTCTTTCTGTTGCGGGGGCTATCTACCAATGCATGACCTGTGTTCGAGATAAGCTTCGCGCCGAGGCGCCGGAGAGGATCAGTATCACTCCCGGGATTGCCGGGCCATGGGAACTCCAAATATGATAATGCTATCATACCGACCGGTAGGTATCTTGCGAAGAGAAAAAAGATCGACTATCTGTCGGCTGAGGAGGCCCGCCGAACGTCATTTCGGCGGGCTGTGCTTTTTTGGATCCCAGTGCGACCATCGGGAAGGCTTTTGAACATGCTTCTTCACACGAAATCATTGTGTTACGCGCTGACGCTGGCACTTTTCCTCGGCGCAGGCCTTCCGGCTCACGCACAGGAAGGCGGCGCGATGCCGCCCGCTGCCATCAGCGCCCTGACGCTTAGTGCCCGCCCGCTTCCCGTGGTTAGCGAACTGCCTGGCCGCATTGCCGCAACGCGCGTCTCGGAAGTGCGGGCCAGGGTTTCCGGCATCCTGCAGCAGCGGATCTTCGAGCAGGGCAGCCTCGTTCAGCAAGGCGATGTGCTCTACCGGATCGATCCGGCGCTATTTCGGGTCCGGGTGGCAAGTGCCGAGGCAAGCGTCGCGCGTGCCAAGGCGACGCAGCTGAATGCCCGCCTGCAGTTGGACCGGCAGAAGTCGCTGCGCGACCGCGATGTTGCAAGCGGTATCGAATACGATGCGGCAGCCGTCGCCCTTGCCCAGGCCGATGCCGATGTCGCGCTGGCGCAGGCCGCACTCGACGAAGCGAAGATCAATCTCGGCTATACCGAAGTTCGTGCGCCTATATCAGGCATCATCGGCGGCGCGCTGGTGACGGAAGGCGCGCTGGTGACGGCCGATGGCGGCGATGCGCTGGCGATGATCCAGCAGATCGACCCCGTTTATGCCGACTTCACGCAATCCTCCGGAGACCTGCTGGCGCTGAAGCGGGCAGTCGAGAACGGCAGCCTCACATCGACCGAACCGGGCAAGGCCGACATCAAGCTCGTCTTCGACGACGGCACGGTCTATGGCGAGGCCGGTAAGCTTCTCTTTCGCAGCGCCAGCGTCGATGCGACGACCGGCCAGGTCACCCTTCGCGGTGAATTCCCCAATCCCAAGGGCGACCTGCTGCCGGGCCTTTACGTCCGCGTCCGCATCGAGCAGGCCGTGCGGGAGAAGGCGATCCTCATCCCGCAGCGCGCCGTCATCCGCACGGCCGACGGCAAGGCGCAGGTCTATGTCGTCCAGGAGGGAGATGTGGCGCAACCGCGCGACGTCGAGCTTGGTCAATCCTCCGGCAATGAGTGGGTGGTCGAAAGCGGCCTGTCGGCAGGCGAGCGTCTCGTCGTCGACGGCGGCCAGAAGCTGCAGCCGGGCGCAAAGGTCGCGCCGGAAGAGTGGCGGGATGGTCAGCTCGCGTCCGGTGACGCCAAGAAGCCGGAGTAAGGTCGATGGCACGTTTCTTTATCGATCGCCCGATCCTAGCCTGGGTCTTTGCGATCTTCATCTCCATCGCCGGCCTGATCGCGCTGCCGTTTCTGCCGGTCGCGCAATATCCCAAGGTCGCGCCGCCGCAGCTCAGCATCACCACCAGCTATCCCGGTGCATCGCCGCAGGATATCTATCAGGGCGTCACCCGCCAGATCGAAGAAGAGCTGAACGGGGTCGAGCACCTTTCCTATTTCGAGTCGACGTCGGATACATCGGGCGCAATGACGATCACCGCGACCTTTGCGGCCGGCACCGATATAGACCAGGCCTCCGTCGACGTTCAGAACGCGATACGCCGCGTCGAACCGCGGCTGCCGCAATCCGTCAAGGATCAGGGCATCACKGTCGAGGAGGCATCGTCCGGCTTCCTGATGTTCATCTCGCTGACCTCGACGGACGGAAAGACCGATGAGGTGGCGCTCGGCGACTATCTCAACCGGAACGTCATCGGCGAGCTGCGCCGTCTCGATGGCGTCGGCCGCGCGCAGCTGTTTGCGTCGCAGCGGGCGATGCGCATCTGGATCGATCCCGACAAGATGGTCGGCCTGAACCTCACCGCATCCGACATCAGCGCGGCGATATCGGCGCAGAACGCCCAGGTCGCAGCTGGCCAGATCGGCGCGGCGCCCAATCCGATCTCGCAGGACCTGACGGCGACGGTGCTGGTGAAGGGGCAACTGACCGACATCAAGGAGTTCGGAGACATCGTGCTGCGCGCCAATGCCGACGGATCGAATGTCAGGCTRCGGGATGTCGCGCGCATCGAAGAGGGCAGCGAGAGCTACAGCTTCTCCACCCGCTTGAACGGCCAGCCGAGTGCCGCCATCGCCATCCAGCTGTCGTCGACAGGCAATGCCGTCAATACGTCCAACCTGGTCAAGGCGAAGATGGAAGAGCTCTCACGCTTCTTTCCGGCGGGCGTCGAATATTCCGTTCCCTATGATACCAGCCCGTTCGTCTCGGCATCGATCGAGAAGGTGGCGCATACGCTCGCAGAAGCCGTCGCGCTCGTCTTCGTCGTCATGCTCATTTTCCTGCAGAGCTTCCGCTACACGATCATTCCGACGCTCGTCGTTCCCGTCGCGCTGCTCGGGACGCTTGCTGTCATGTATGCCGCCGGCTTCTCGATCAACGTGCTGACGATGTTTGCGATGGTGCTTGCCATCGGCATTCTCGTCGACGACGCCATCGTCGTGGTGGAAAACGTCGAGCGGCTGATGGCGGTGGAAGGGCTGTCACCGAAGGACGCGACTAAGAAGGCGATGCGGCAGATCACCGGCGCGATCCTCGGGATTACGCTGGTTCTCTCCTGCGTTTTCGTGCCGATGGCGTTCTTCCCGGGTTCAACCGGCATCATCTATCGCCAGTTCAGCCTGACCATGGTTGTTTCAATCCTGTTTTCGGCCTTCCTGGCGCTGTCACTGACGCCGGCGCTCTGCGCCACCTTCCTGAAGCCGATCAAAGGACATCATGAGAGGAAGGGCATCGCCGGCTGGTTCAACCGCAACTTCGACCGCCTGACCGGCCGTTATGCCCGCACCGTCGGGGGACTGACCAAGCGCTCCTGGCGGGTCATGGCCGTCTATGTCGCGCTGCTCGTCGGCCTTGGCTATCTCTTCGTCAACCTGCCGAGCAGCTTCGTGCCGGATGAGGATCAGGGCTTCCTGATCGTCGACGTGCAGGGACCGCCGGAGGCGAGCCGCAACCGCACGGTGGCCTCGCTCGAAAGCATCGAAGCGATCTTCAAGAAGGAGCCGGCCGTTGCCAACGTCGTCGCGATCCAGGGCTTCAGCTTCTCCGGGCAGGGACCGAACGCCGCCCTGGTGTTCGTCACGCTCAAGGACTGGGCCGAACGCGGCCCCGGCAATTCGGTCCAGGAGATTTCCAACCGCGCCAATATGCAGCTGTTCGGCCTGAAGGATGCAACGTCCTTCGCGCTGTCGCCGCCGCCGATCGAAGGTTTCGGCACGACCAACGGCTTCACCTTCCGCCTCCAGGATCGCGGGGCGAAGGGGCAGGCGGCACTGACCGAGGCGGCGGGAATGCTGCTCGGCAAGGCATCGCAGAACCCCATCATCGCTGGTATCCGCCCAGAGGGCATGCCTGACTCGGCCCAGCTCGTGCTGGTCATCGATCGCGAAAAGGCAAATACCTTCGGCGTTGCCTTCGCCGACATCAACAGCACGATCACCGCCAATCTCGGTTCGAGCTATGTCAACGACTTCCCGAATTCGGGCCGCATGCAGCGCGTCATCGTGCAGGCGCAGGACAAGAGCAGGCTTCAGGCGGAAGACCTGATGAAGCTCAATGTCCGCAATGCGAGCGGTGGCATGGTGCCGCTGTCGTCCTTTGCCGTCGCCGAATGGCAGAAAGGGCCGGCGCAGATCGTCGGTTATAACGGCTACCCCTCAGTGCGCATTTCGGGCGCTCCGGCGCCTGGATATTCATCGGGCGCGGCAATTGTCGAAATGGAGCGGTTGGCCTCGGAACTTCCCGACGGCTTCGGCTTCGAATGGACCGGCCAGTCGCTGGAGGAGCTCAGATCGGGATCGCAGGCGCCGTTCCTGTTCGGCCTCAGCATTCTCTTCGTCTTCCTGCTGCTGTCGGGGCTTTACGAGAGCTGGTCCATCCCGTTGTCGGTGATGCTGGTCGTGCCGCTCGGCGTCATTGGCTGCGTGCTCGCGGTGATGAGCCGCGACATGTCCAACGACATCTACTTCAAGGTCGGCCTGATCGCGATCATCGGGCTGTCGGCGAAGAACGCCATCCTGATCGTCGAATTCGCCAAGGACGGTTTTGCCGAGGGGAAATCGCTGATGGATGCCGCGATCGAAGGCGCCCGTCTGCGCTTCCGGCCGATCATCATGACCTCGCTTGCCTTCACCTTGGGCGTGGTGCCTCTGGCGATCGCCACCGGGCCAAGTGCGGCGAGCCAGAATGCGATCGGCACGGGCGTGCTTGGCGGCATGATTTCGGCGACGGTGCTGGCGATCTTCTTCGTTCCCGTCTTCTTCGTCTTCGTGCTGCGTCTCTTGAGGACGAAGCGGCCGGAGACTGTGAATGAGGAGGCTCCGGCCGGGCAGGAAGCTGCGCCGGTGACGTCGCCGAGCTGAGGTGAAGAGTTGGCGGGTTGCCTTACGCAACCC